>JBEPVM010000004.1:0-69387 GCA_041690995.1 Gammaproteobacteria bacterium
GAATATGTTCCGAGGACTTGCAGATGATTTAGCGCTTATGAATTGGCTAAATAATTATATCTGGCCAGCAGAAAAAAAGTGGGTCAGCCAGGAATTTGTCTATGATGCTTCTTTATTTGCGATAGCAGAAATGATTCGAAGCGGTACAACGTGTTTTAATGATATGTATTTTTTTCTACAAGAAACAGCCAAAGCAGCGGATATCGCAGGTATTCGAGGAGCTATTGGAATAACAGTGATTGATTTTCCAACCGCGTGGGCAGCGACAACAGATGAGTATTTCTCCAAGGGCCTGGATTTTTATGAACAATATAAAAACCACGGCCGCATTACAGCAACACTCGCACCCCATGCTATTTATACGGTTTCTGATAAAAATTTACTAAGAGTTAAAGAAGTTTCCGAAAAATATAATCTAAAAATTAATATGCATATACACGAAACAGCCGATGAAATTAATCAGTCACTTGCACAAACTAAACAACGACCTATCAAAAGATTACAAACATTAGGATTGATTTCTCCGCAATTAATCGCTGTCCACATGACCCAAATTAATCAGGAAGATTTAGAAATATTGCGATTGACTCAACCTCATGTTGTACATTGCCCCCAGTCGAATATGAAATTAGCCAGTGGCGCTTGTCCAGTGGTGACATTACAAGAGCATGGCTTAAATGTCGCACTCGGCACAGATGGTGCAGCCAGCAATAATGATCTTAATATGCTGGAAGAAATGCGTTCAGCAACGTTTATAGCAAAACATGGCACAGCAAATTCAGAAAGTTTACCTGCGCTAGAAGCTGTTATCATGGCCACACTTCATGGTGCAAAAGCCTTAGGCATCGACTCTATCACAGGTTCATTAGCGATTGGAAAAGCAGCAGATTTTATCGCGATTAATTTAGAGGCGATAGAAACATTACCCGTTTATCATCCTGTTTCACAAATTGTTTATTCTGCCTCACGCAGCCAAGTGACAGATGTGTGGGTTGCAGGCAAACAATTATTGAAAAACCGACAGCTCACAACACTGGATGAAAAAGAATTGATGAAAAAAGCGCACTATTGGGGCGAGAAAATCAGAGGTTAAACTTGCAAAAAACGTCATATCTTCCGTTTTTTACAAGTAAAAAACGTCAAAAATGACGATAATAAAGAGTATAAAATGTTTAAAACCGAGTTGTGTTGAGCGCAGAGACGGAGACCCTATTTATTGATTTAGAAAATCAATATCATCAATATCCACTTTATCTTGCTTATTGGTTTCCTTTACATATAGTGCATAATAATTAAAAAATTAATATGCAAATAAAATTATTTAAAAATTGCCATATCACCCCTATTCAGGTTACTTGGGTTTCTTTGAGTCCATAGCTATTTAGTACAATAATCAAGTGCATTTTCAATACAAATCGTTATAATACGACCCCTCAGCTCATTTTACGCAGACCAGGAGATTTGTATGCAATATGAAAGAACTTTATCCATCATTAAACCTGATGCCATTGTTAAATGTGTTATTGGTGAAATCAATCGCCGATTTGAACAGGAAGGGTTACGAATAGTCGCGGCAAAAATGCTGCATTTAACCACAAAACAAGCCCAGGATTTTTATGCTATCCATAAAGATCGACCATTTTTTAATGGGTTAGTAAGCTTCATGAGTTCAGGGCCTGTGATGGTTCAAGTGCTGGAAGGACCGAATGCAGTAGCTTTAAATCGACAAATTATGGGTGCCACTAATCCGAAGGAAGCCGCTATTGGTACAATCCGTGCTGATTTTGCAGAATCTATTGACCATAATGCAGTCCATGGTTCAGATAGTTCAGACAATGCGAAACAAGAGATTAGCTTTTTCTTTACACCTGAAGAAATTGTTACGTATGTTAAAGAAACAGAACTTACCTAACGCATGACAATCATCCAGCACAGTAAAACAAATTTACTCGGCTTAAACCGCCAAGCAATGCAAAATTTTTTTGCTGCTCTGGGGGAAAAATCGTATCGTGCCGAACAAGCGCTGAAATGGATTCACTTTCATGGCATTAGAGACATACAGGCTATGACGAATTTCAGTAAACCTCTGCGCGAAAAAATTTCAGAAATAGCTTATATTGGCGTACCCGAGATTGCTTTTGAAAGTGCAGCGCCTGATAGTACTCGCAAATGGGTAATTAAATTGGCAGATGGTAATTGCATCGAGACTGTTTTTATTCCAGAAAAAACGCGCGGTACATTGTGTGTTTCTTCTCAAGTGGGCTGTGTTTTAAATTGCGATTTTTGTTCCACAGGAAAGCAAGGGTTTAGTCGTAATCTCGAGAGCGCTGAAATTATCGGACAAGTTTGGATGGCTGCGCGCAGTTTGTCAGAAAATAATAATACACATGACCATGCTATCACAAATGTCGTCATGATGGGGATGGGCGAACCTCTGCTTAATTTTGATAATGTTGTCACTGCAATGGACATCATGCTCGATGATTTTTGTTATGGTCTTTCCAAACGCCGCGTGACATTAAGCACGGCAGGTCTTGTGCCCGCTATGTATCAGTTACGCGAAGTCAGTGATGTAGCCCTCGCTGTTTCTTTGCATGCGCCCAATGATGAATTACGTAATAAACTCGTGCCTATTAATAAAAAATATCCGCTCAAAGAATTAATGCAAGTCTGCAAAGAATATTTTAAAGATGCGCATCGTCGCTATGTGACGATGGAGTATGTGATGCTTGAGGGTATTAATGATCAACCTGAACATGCAAGACAGTTAATTGCCTTATTACGAGATATTCCATCAAAAGTAAATCTTATCCCATTTAATCCATTTCCTAATACTATTTATAAAAGATCTGATTTAGTCATTATTAATCAATTTCGTGAAATTCTGATGGAAGCGGGTATCAACTGCATCACCCGCGGTGAACAAATCGACGCTGCTTGCGGCCAATTGGTCGGCCAGGTCAAAGACCGTACCCGGCGTGTGGAACGGTTAAAAAATAGAGAAATCTTATTGAAGTAGCTACAAAAAGTAATTACAATAGGCGTTATTATGGAATATGATTGGAATGAAAATAAAAGCCAAACAAATTTAGAAAAGCATGGATTAAGTTTTCAAGATGCTGAGCTTATTTTCTCTGGGAAGACTGTTACATTTAAAGATGATAGACATGACTATGGCGAGGAACGTTTCATTACATTGGGAGAGTTAAAGAACCGTGTTGTTGTTATAGTACATACGCAACGCAATTTTGTTATACGCATTATTTCAATGAGGAAAGCCAATGAGCGTGAAAAAAAAATCTATTTCAAGCGACTTAAAGAAATTGAGTAAAATGACCGATGCTGATATTGATTATTCAGATATACCTGCATTGGACGAATCTTTTTTTAAAAAAGAAGTTGTTGTGATTCCACAAAAAAAAGACAGCCTTACATTACGAATAGACCATGATGTATTAGAGTTTTTTAAGCATCAAGGAAAGGGCTATCAAACACTCATTAACGCAGTATTAAAAACCTATGCTCATGCGAAACAGAACCACTTGCCAAAAGATAAACACAAATCAACATGATCATTTTCAAGAGCATCAATTTTCCCCTCGCATGCATTAACCTATAATGCTATTATTTCAGATAATAAAATACATAAGTGTCAAAAACTAACCTATGGATAGGCAAGTAAGGAAAAAACATGGAATCAACCATCATGATAGATCCTCATTCTACTATGAATAATACTGAACCTTTTAAAAAAACTGGCTTGGGTGAACGCTTAAAAACAGCGCGAGAAGCCTTGCAGTTAACAGAAAAAGAAGTAGCGGCGCGTCTATATCTTAGTGTTGATACTATTTTGTTCATCGAAAATGAATCATTTGATCATGCACCACCGAGAGTGTTTGTTCGAGGTTATGTGCGTTCTTATGCACGGCTACTAAACTTATCTGAAAATGAAATAACTCTACTCCTACAGGATCTTGAAGTTGCTATGCCTTCTAATAACACAGCAGCGCCTCTTATATCCTCTGCTACTCTTCATCATGCGCGTTACTCGCATTGGCTGACGTGCTTGATTATATTACTATTATGTATATTGGTTAGTCTATGGTGGCACTCTCACTCACATTACATTATTAGTAGTATACCGAGAGCAGAAGCGCCGCAGTTGACAACGACAGTGGCAACACCACCACCTGTTACAACGACAACAACAATTACTACTCCAATAGTTGCGCCAGCTAATCTCCCTCACGAGAAATCAAAAACGCCCGCAGCGGGAGCAGAGTTCGATAATCAAGATGAGAATTAGCCACCCATAATAAGAGAGACATACACTATGAGCAGTCTAGTCAATGCCATTCGTGGCATGAATGATATTTTGCCGTCAGAAACGAAGCGTTGGCAATCAGTAGAAAAAACCCTCCGTGATGTGTTGCATCGCTTTAATTATCAAGAAATACGCTTGCCTTTGCTCGAAAAAACAGAATTATTCAAACGTTCTATTGGTGATGCAACTGATATTGTTGAAAAAGAAATGTATACTTTTTTGGATCGGAATAACGAAAGCTTGAGTTTACGTCCCGAAGGCACTGCAAGCTGCGCGCGAGCAGGCATTGAGCATGGTTTATTTCATAATCAAATACAACGTCTATGGTATATGAGCCCTCAATTTCGATACGAGCGCCCACAGAAAGGCCGTTATCGTCAATTTCACCATTGTGGAGCAGAAGTGTTTGGTCTTGAAGGTCCTGATATTGATGCTGAATTAATTTTATTATCTGCAAAAATGTTAGCTGCCTTGGGTTTAAAATCCCATGTCACATTACAATTAAATTCGCTAGGATCAACGCAAGCGCGTATCCACTATAAAACAGAACTCGTGCGCTATTTATCTGACCATCAAGAACAATTAGATGAAGACAGTCAGCGACGATTAACAACAAATCCCCTGCGTATTTTAGATAGCAAAAACCCTGCCATGCAGGAACTTATCACCCATGCGCCGAAATTAATTCATTATCTTGATTCCGAGTCAGAGCAGCATTTTTCAAAATTACAAGCCTATTTAACTTCTGCAGGATTAACCTATACCATCAATCCCTGCCTGGTTCGCGGCTTAGATTATTATTGCAAAACAGTATTTGAATGGGTTACGGCTGAATTAGGTGCACAAGGTACTGTCTGTGCGGGCGGCCGTTACGATGGGCTTGTTGAGCAATTGGGTGGCAAGCCGACTCCTGCATTGGGATTCGCGATGGGGCTTGAACGTGTTCTTCTCATGATGCCACAAGAACTTATACCCGATAATCTCGATGTCTATTTCATCACAGATGGAGAGGCTGCCTTTGAACAAGCTTTTAAACTCAGTAGCATGCTGCGCGATACACTACCTGGACTGCGTTTAGTGTTGCATTGCGGTGGAGGTAGCTTAAAAAATCAATTTAAAAAAGCAGATAAAAGTGGGGCTCAAATTGCTTTAATTTTGGGCGAGCAAGAGCTAGCAAATAAATCTATTGCAATGAAGATGCTAAGAGAGTCAACGCCACAAGTCCTGGTTTTGCAAGATGAGCTTGCCGAGCGCTTGCAGAAATGCCAAAATCTATCGCCCTCGGTAACTTAAAAATTGTATTAGGAGCCTTCATTGACAGACTATTTAACTGAACAAGAGCAAATCCAACAGTTAAAAAATTGGATAAAACAGTATGGCGGCACTGTTTTATTAGGCATTATTCTTGCTCTGTGCATGACGACAGGTTGGCGTTCTTGGAAAAATCACCAAAATAAAATGTTAGTACATGCCTCTCATATATACGATAGAATGCTCGTGCTGCGTGCACAAAGTAATTCTGATGGCGCTACAGTCCAGGCTAAAAGACTACTGACACATTATCGGAGAACACCTTACGCAGATATGGCGGCTTTGTTATTGGCACGCAATGCAGTATTGAAAAAAGAATATCCTGAGGCCATTGCTCAATTAACAGGGGTCATTGATCACAGCCGTCATTCTATGTTGCGTGATATGGCTCGCATTCGTATGGCGCGTATTTTAATTACAGAACAAAAACCGGATGTAGCACTAAATTTATTAAAAAAAATTGATAATAAGAGCTATAAGGGTTTAGCAGACGAGGTTCGTGGTGATGCTTATCTTGTTAAACAAGATCCTGAAGCTGCGCGTCATGCCTATCAAACTGCATTACAAGAATTACCGAATGCTGAAATCATGCGGCCTATTTTAGAAATGAAATATACCAATCTAACCACAGAAAACAACTTAGTTTCGTAGAGAATTATTTATGAAAAAATTAATCATGATTGCTGCGAGTAGTTTGCTTTGCGCTTGCGGTGGCTTTTTTGATAAAGACAATACACCGTCCCCTGCGGAACTCGTTAAATTTACGCCTACAGCAAAAGTCCATACGCTCTGGAATGTCAGCACAGGGTGGGGCGCTGGGAATGGTTACTTTACGTATGTGCCTGCTGTGACAACAAGCACTGTGTATACGGCTAGTAAAAATGGTTATGTTATTGCGACAGATAAATTAACAGGAAAAATGCGATGGCGCGCTGATATACATGCAGAAATTAGCGCAGGCCCTGCCGCCACAGATGAATTAGTTATCGTATGTTCACGGGCAGGTGGCATCGTTGCCTTGCATACAACCAACGGTAAAATAGCCTGGAAAACACGGACTTCGAGTGAAATCCTTGCGACTCCTGCTATGAGTGCCATTGGTCCCATTGGTCCCATTGGTCCCATTGGTCATGGGATCATCGTTGTTAAAGCAGTTGATGGCAACCTGGCGGCATTTTCTGCTGACAATGGTCGCGTCCTCTGGCATTACCAACAAACAGAACCTACATTAATTTTACGCGGCGCGAGCGCACCGCAAATTAACAATAACACGGTGATTGCTGGATTTGCGAATGGCAATTTAGCTAAATTGACGTTACAGAATGGTAACTTACTCTGGCAACAACCGATTGCGACACCAGAAGGTAGCTTTGCTATTCAACGAATGATTGATATTGATGCCAATCCTATCATTGGGGGTAATCGAATTTACACGGTGACTTACCAAGGACGCATTGCGGCAATCGATATTTCATCAGGACAAATTATTTGGACGCATCCTTTATCTTCTTATACAGGGATGGCAGTCGATGATAGATATGTATATGTCACTGATGCAAAAAGCGATATTTGGGCGTTTGATAAAGATAGCGGTAAAGTCAATTGGCATCAGACGCAGCTTGGAGCGCGTTATTTATCAGGTCCTGCGCTCGTTGGGAATACGATTGTTGTTGGCGATGCTGAAGGTTATTTACATTGGCTAAACAAAAACGATGGACAGTTTATTGCACGCAATAGAGTCGCTCTTTCGGGCATTTTTGCAGCTCCTGTTACTGACAATACTGTTATTTACGTTGTAACAAAAGACGGTCAGTTAGCAGCGTATTCTTTGTGAATGGTATGCTGCCTGTCGTTGCCATTGTTGGCCGTCCTAATGTAGGAAAATCGACTTTATTTAATTGCTTAACAGCTTCGCGTGCGGCATTAGTCTCTGATTTACCTGGCATGACACGTGACCGTCAATACGGCGAAGCAGACATTGCAAATCGCCGCTTTATTGTGATTGATACCGGCGGCTTGACACAGACTAAAGATAATTTAGATCATTTGACAATGGCGCAATCACTTCTTGCGATGCAAGAAGCAGATAAGATTTTATTTGTCTTAGATGCTCGCAGTGGGATTACTGCTGCGGATCAGCATATTGCGGAACAATTACGTGCGCTTAATAAACAGATTTATTTAGTTGCCAATAAAACAGAAGGCTTGGATTTAACGTTTGCGATTGCTGATTTATATCAACTCGGTTTTGGCGAGCCGCACCCTATTGCTGCCGCACATAATAGTGGGATTGCTGAACTTGTTAGTACTCTTTTTAAAAATGATCACATTGTCATTATATCCAACGAAAAAGATCCAGGGATTAAATTAGCTTTTGTGGGTAGACCTAATGTAGGTAAATCTACTTTAACGAATCGTATGCTTGGCGAAGAGCGTGTGATTGTTTCCGATCAACCAGGTACCACTCGTGATAGTATTTTTATACCCCTTGAGCGTTTCAATACTCGCTATACTTTAATTGATACGGCAGGATTACGTCGTCGCGGTAAAGTATTTGAAACAACGGAAAAGTTTTCTGTTGTTAAAACATTACAAGCAATCCATGCTGCGCATGTCGTTCTGTTTATGATGGATGCGCACGAAAGTGCGACTGACCAGGATTTACGTTTATTAGGTTTTATTTTAGAAAGCGGTAAAGCACTTGTTATTGCAATCAATAAATGGGATGACCTTACCACGTATGAACGTGATTTAGCTCGTACAGCAATTGATAGGCGCTTAAATTTCGTTTCATTTGTGCGTATTCACACTATTTCTGCTTTGCATGGTACAGGTGTCGGTCATTTATTTGCATCCATCAATGAGGCTTATGAATCTGCTACTAAAAAATTATCAACCCCTAAACTTACTACTATTTTACGTGAAATTGTAAAAACGCATGCGCCACCCTTAGTGCAGGGGAGGCGGATTAAATTAAGTTATGCACATACTGGCGGCCATAATCCGCCCCTCATTATTATTCATGGTAATCAAGTGAAATCGCTACCCGCGTCTTATATACGGTATCTAGCAAATACGTTTCAAGCACGTTTAAAATTAATGGGTACGCCTGTGCAGATTCAATTAAAAAATAGTGAGAATCCTTATCGGGATAAAAAAAATGTTTTAACAGAAAAACAACAACGTAAAAAAACGCGCTTAATCCATCATAGCAGAAAATAAAAAATCCTGACTATTCGTCAAAATAGTCAGGATTATAATGAAGAAGATACTATTAATTATCTTCGGTCATTGTTTCGGTCTTTGTTGATAGAGTCTTTGCCCCAAGGAGATTGGGTAGGCCGGTTGGGTTGTTGCTGGTTAGGTCGTTGCTGGCCTTGGTTGCCACCAGTGCCTGTTCCTGGATTAGAAAATCCACCTTGGGTAGGTGCATTGGGTTTACGGGTTGTGTTATCTGTTTTGTTTAAGTTAGCCATTTGAAGCCTCCTGCAAAAAAGTTGAAGAACACAAGAATTATTATACTCCTATTTTTAGAATGTAGAGCGCCCAAAATAGAAAATTTTATATACTAAATTTTTATTTTTGTTGGAATATAAATCATCTGAGTAATGTTGCCATCGGGGTCCGCGCAATAGAAGCTCCGCGTTCCATCGCGATGATCTTTAGGCGGTGCTTTAATGAGGACATTATGTTGGGTAAAGAAGTGAAACCAGGCATCGACATCTTCTGGTTTTTGTAGAAAAAAGCCAATATGGTCTAAGCGTTGATGTTTTGCGGGAACAAAATCAGCAGGGGCGCGGTGCAGTGCTAAATTATCATTGCCAGAGGTAAGGTAGAGGTTGTCAGCATCAGGACGCCAATCAATAGCCATGCCGAGTAATTGAGTGTAGAAGTACTCACATTCCGGAAAATTTTTAATCAGTAACGCAACGTGACGTAAGCCAGTAATCGGAGAAGGTTTTTTCATGAGTTTTTCTCTTTAGGTAGTCTCTTTAATTATTCCGTTATTTTATTTCTTGTAAAGCATAACGCATTGCGCCAATCACTTTTGCGTAATCAGGCTGGGTAAAAATAGCAGAGCCTGCGATAAACATATCTGCACCTGCTTTGGCAACAGCATGAATAGTGTCAGGGCTAATGCCGCCATCAATTGCTAAACAAATAGGTTTGCCACTGGCTTGGATAAGTGCGCGCGCTTTTTTTAATTTTTCGAGTGTGCTGGGAATAAATGGCTGGCCGCCAAAACCAGGATTTACAGACATGATGAGGATAATATCGAGTTTATCCATGATGTATTCGAGACAATCGAGCGTTGTCGCGGGGTTAATCGCAAGACCTGCCTTGCAGCCTTGCTGACGAACTAATGCGAGACTGCGGTCTATATGATCTGTGCTTTCTGGATGAAAAGTGATGTGACTTGCGCCTGATTTAGCAAAATCAAGAATCAATGAATCAACGGGGCGTGTCATGAGATGGACATCAATGGGTGCTGTAATACCATGTTTGCGTAATGACGCACAAACGAGCGGTCCTACAGTCAGATTAGGCACATAATGGTTGTCCATGACATCCAAATGCAGCATATCTGCTCCTGCTTTTAAGACATTATCTGCTTCTTCGCCGAGGCGAGCAAAATTGGCAGAAAGCAAAGAAGGCGCGATTAAATAATCTGACATTAGTTTCCTTAAATTTGGGCTTATGGTAGTATCTTTTCTCGCGATTTCATAAAAGAACTCTCTATATTATGCGTTTTCTATATACTATATTATTTTATTTGGCACTGCCATTTTTGTTTTTACGTCTCTTATGGCGTTCAAGGCGTACTCCTGATTATAGGCAGCGATGGGGCGAGCGGCTTGGCTTTTGTCCTTTTAGGTTAGATGAATGTATTTGGGTGCATGCCGTATCGGTAGGGGAAACGATAGCTGCAGTACCCTTGATTAAAGCGCTGCTGAAAGCATTTCCAGAACTGCCTATCGTCGTGACGAATATGACGCCAACGGGCGCAGCAAGAGTCAAGGCAGGGTTGAACGACAGTGTGCTTCAAGCGTATATTCCTTATGATGTTCCCGATGCGGTAAACGGATTTTTGCAACGCGTTCGCCCACGGGTCGCCGTGATGATGGAAGGAGAATTGTGGCCAAATTTATTTGCAAGTTGTCGAAAATATCAAATACCGATTGTGATTGCGAATGCTTGCTTATCTGAAAAATCAGCACGGGGTTATGCGCTTCTTGGGAGTGTAAAGCGTGAAATGTTTAAAGCGATTCATCGTATCGCTGCGGCGGCCTTGATTGATGAAGTGCGTTTTCTGTCTTTAGGAGTGCCGCCCGAAAAAATAATTATCACAAGTAATTTGAAATTTGATTTGGAATTGCCCGAAAATCTCTCTGAAAAAAGTGAACTATTGCGTCAGCAATTAAAAGTAAACCAAGAACGTTTTATTTGGATTGCAGCCAGCACGCACGAAGGTGAAGAAGAAATTATTTTAGCGGCGCATCAGTTAATTTTAGAAAAAAATCCATCTGCATTATTAATTTTAGTGCCGCGTCATCCTAATCGTTTTGATGCGATTGCAGGAATGATAGAACAACAAAAATTTAACAGTGTACGGCGTAGTCAGAGTGGTGTTTGTACCCCACAAATAACAGTCTATCTTGGGGATACGATGGGCGAGTTATTGCTGCTTTATTCAGTCGCAGATGTTGCATTTGTGGGTGGAAGCTTCGTACCTATCGGTGGACATAATATGCTAGAGCCAGCCGTTTTACATAAACCTGTTGTCACAGGGCCTTTATTATTTGATTTTTTAGAGATTAGCCAATTATTGCTAGACGCAAAAGGCATGGTGATTGCACAAAACGCGGAAGAACTCGCAATCATTATAGAACGATTTTTTGCAGAGACTGATTATCGTGTGACAACAGGTGAAAATGCTTACAAAGTTGTTGAAGCAAATCGCGGAGCTTTGCAGAAGCAGTTGGAGTTAATCCGACAAAGTATTAGCTGATTCAACTTGCACAAGCATCTAACTCATCTTCCACCATCGAAAATAATTTTTTGATAGAAAGCGCAGGCGCACTGCTGAGTTTACTCACGATAATAATCGCTGAAAATGCGAAAACAAATCCAGGAACTATTTCATAAAGCTGAAACCAAGCGAATTGTTTCCAGAGTAACACAGTGACAGTGCCTGTGATAATGCCTGCCAATGCACCGTTACGTGTCATGCGTGGCCAAATGAGTGAGAGTAATATAACAGGTCCAAATGCCGCACCAAAGCCAGCCCACGCGTAACTGACCATCTTTAAAATCTGGTTCTCAGGATTTGAGGCAATCCCAATGGCAATCAAGGCAACGAGTAAAACAGCGAAACGGCCACACCAGATTAATTCACGTTCTGAGGCTTGTTTGTGTATAAATATTTTATAAATATCTTCAGTTAACGCGCTAGAGCATACTAATAACTGGCATGACAGTGAACTCATAATGACTGCAAGAATAGCAGCCAGTAAAAACCCTGCGATCCAAGGGTTAAATAAGTGTTTCGCAATTTCCATGAAAACACTTTCAGGATTCGCATTCACAATCATGGCTTGGTCAGCGTGTATTGCAAAATAAGTTGAACCAAAAAAACCAATGGCGATAGCGCCAGTTAAACAAAGTATCATCCAAGTCATGCTAATACGACGCGCGCTTGGAATAGCCTGCGGGGATTTCGCAGCCATAAAACGTACAAGAATATGAGGTTGGCCAAAATAGCCAAGTCCCCACGCTAATAATGAAATCACGCCAATCGTATTGAGATGATTAAATAAATGAATATGTGAAGGTTGGGAAAATTTAAGTGCTTCAATACTAAAGGAAATTCCGTGGTTGGCATGGATGATGGCTAAAGGTGTAATAATTAAAGCTGCAATAATGAGTGAAGCCTGCACGGTGTCTACCCAGCTAATCGCTAAAAAACCACCCATAAAAACATAGATCATAGTCACACCCGCACCGATCCATAAGGCAGTCGTATAAGAAAGTCCAAACATACTTTCAAATAAACGCGCGCCTGCAACGACACCAGAGGAGCAATATAATGTAAAGAAAATTAAAATAGATAATGTTGCGATAATACGTAATAGATGGCTTTTATCTTCAAATCGATTTGCCAGAAAATCCGGCAATGTCTGGGCATTCCCGCTTTTTTCAGTATAGAGTCTTAAACGAGCCGCAACAAAATACCAATTTAGCCAGGCACCTATAATGAGTCCAACGGCAATCCATACACCTGATATACCTCCTATATAAATAGCACCCGGCAATCCCATCAGTAGCCACCCACTCATATCAGAAGCGCCTGCGGAAAGGGCAGTGACGAAACTGTTAAGTCGTCGTCCTCCTAAAATATAGTCAGAAAAATTATGTGTTGCACGATAGCCGCTCCACCCTAATAATAACACTGCAGTTAAGTAGAGCCCAAAAGTGATAATCATTGAAGGTGTAGCTGTCATAAGTTTATCTCTCTAAAATTCAGTGGGCATAGAATACAGGACTAAACTTAAAGAAACATTAAAAATATAAAATAAAGGATACTGTATGTTAGCTATAATAGCTGGAATTGATGAAGCAGGCCGAGGGCCATTAGCAGGGCCGGTTTATGCGGCGGCTGTTATCTTAAATCCTGAAAAACCTATTGTTGGACTGAGGGATTCAAAATTATTAAGTGCTAAACAGCGCGAGTCATTATTTATTTTGATTCAAGAGAATGCAATGGCGTGGGCGATTGGGTATGCAGAAGTGGAAGAAATTGATCGGATAAATATTTTGCAAGCCACATTGTGCGCGATGCAGCGTGCAGTAGCCGCACTGACAGTTATGCCACAGCTTGCGCTGATTGATGGCAATGTGAGCCCAAAATTATCGTGCGAAACAAAAACGATTATTGGGGGTGATTTAATTGAACCTGCGATCAGCGCAGCATCCATTGTTGCTAAGGTGATGCGGGATCGTGAAATGCAACGACTGGATGAGCAATTTCCTCAGTATGGTTTTGCTCAGCATAAAGGGTATGGCACAAAAGCGCATTTAGCCGCATTAAACAAACATGGTCCTAGCTGTGTTCATCGACGCTCATTTGCGCCCGTGGCGAAATTTTACTAGATATGTTTATGATAATGGTTGATTATTTAGACTATCATTAATAGAGGTATAATTATGTTGATGCACAATCCACCACATCCAGGCCAAGTTGTGAAGCGTATGCTGATTGAAGGTACGGATTTATCTGTTACTGCGGCAGCTGAAGCCCTTGGTGTAGGGCGAGTCACATTGTCTAATCTTCTTAACAAGAAATCAGGTATTAGCCCTGAAATGGCGGTCAGATTATCTTTAGCATTTAATACTAGCAGTGAAATGTGGAGTAATATGCAAAGCATGTATGATCTTGCATTAGCAGAGAAAAAAAGAAAAAAACTTCGGATGACTATAAAAAAAATAAAAGCTCATTAACTAGTAGCCTAGGAAAATTAAAGTTCTATGTTGAATAAGTGTGTTACGTACCTACTGTATATAATATAGAGCCAAAATTAATCGATAAGCTTTAATTTTCTTAATAGAGACTTGGCTATTTTTCGTGTGTTTTCTCCAGGATTTTCCGTTGGCTGAGAAGGCTGTGAGTCAGAAAAATTCAAAATAATGACATAATTTTTATTTTCTTTTTGTAGAAACCCAATGAACCAGTGTAATGCGCCTCCTGTTCCTGTTTTGCCATAGAGTCGCGAGTCATCAGGTAACGTTTCAAGAAATAGATTGGTTTTTGTCTCAGTCATAGACTGCTGTGATACAGGAAGTTCATTAGTGACAAGGGCTTTCATAAAAGTAAGTTGTTCATCGGCAGAAATTTTAAGACTGCTGTTTAACCATGCGTAGGTCAAGCCATTGTTCTGGTCTGGATCACCTGAAAAATCTTGATTTCCATAGTGGAATTTCTTTAAATACAATTTAATTTTTTCCAAGCCGAGCTGAGGCGTCAGTGTTTGCGAAACCCAGACAACAGAATTTTTCAGCCATGTTTGTGGCGTTTGGTTTTGGTTCCACGCCGCTAATCCTTTATCTTTTCCATCCCATTGAAAAACAGTGTTTTGTGTTATGAGCTTTTGATCAAATACCATTAAAGAAAGCGGTACTTTAAATGTTGAGGCAGGTGTCATTCTTTCCGCGCAACGCTTCGGATTATTTTTTTCAATGAGTTTATTATGTGAAATATCAAAGATGATAAAACAGCTGGATTTTCCTGGAAGATCAGAATCAATGTCTTGTGTTTCTGCGAATAGAGTAGGAACGAATAGAAATAAAATAAAAAACAAAATATATCTTTTCATACTGAGTGCCTTACGATTTCTCGCCATGAATAAACAGGTAGATTTTTATTAGTAAACTCAATCAAACAAGGTAAAATAATTTGCGCGCTTTGTATATTAGTAATCAAGGGAATATGGTGATCAATCGCAGTGCGTCGAATAATAAAACCATCGGTTTTTGATTCAGAGCCTCGATGTGTTGGAATATTAATAATTAAATCAATAGTGCGATTAGCGATCACAGTGCGAATATTCGGTTCTACTTTTTCACTGGCTTTATAAACAAAATAAGAGCCTATGCCATTTTTGGATAAATAGGAATGTGTGCCGCCTGTGCTGTAAATTTGCCAGCCTTGTTCTTCTAATGTTTGTAAATACGTTAATATTTTATGTTTGTGCGCATCGGCAATAGAAATTAATATACGTTTGCCTGTTATATTTTGTTCTGTGGCAAGCCATGCACGCCAATAGGCATCGTAAAGATTTTCGCCTAAGCAAGCCACTTCACCTGTAGAAGCCATTTCCACATGTGCAACAGGGTCTGCACCTTTTAAACGATTATAAGAAAATTGCGGAGCTTTAACGCCTACATAATCTAATTCAAGCGTTTGATAACGCGCGGGGGTGTATTTATTCAACATCACTTCAGTGGCAATGCCAATAAAATTATAATTTGTCGCCTTAGAGACAAAAGGAAAAGAACGTGAGGCACGCAAATTACATTCAATGACTTGAATATTGTTATGCTTGGCAATAAATTGAATATTAAAAGGCCCTGTAATATTAAGTGCTGCCGCAATTTGGTGCGTAATTTTTTTTGTGCGACGTATAGTTTCTAAATATAAATGTTGCGGTGGAATAACGAGTGTTGCATCGCCTGAATGGACACCTGCGTTTTCGATATGTTCCGTAATAGCCTCAATGACAATGCGGCCTTTATCAGCCACGCCATCTATTTCTAATTCTTTTCCATCCAAAATAAATTTTGACATGACGACAGGATGTTCTTTTGAGACAGCAGCAGCTTGCTGCAAATATTGATCTAATGAATTATCATCATGCGCCACATTCATGGCTGAACCTGAGAGAATATAAGAAGGCCGAATTAAAACAGGATAACCCACACGATGCGCGAATTCTTTTGCATTCTCCAAATCAGTCACACGCACCCATTCAGGTTGGTCGATACTTAATTGATTCAGCAAATCAGAAAATTTTTCACGGTCTTCAGCCTGGTCGATAGATTGTGCGGATGTACCCCACAGGTGATAACCTGCTGTGGCTAATGGAATCGCTAGATTATTCGCGACCTGTCCGCCGACAGACACAATAATACCTTGAGGTTTTTCAAAATCCGCAATATCTTGTACGCGTTCAAATGAAAGCTGCTCAAAGTAAAGACGGTCTGATTCATCATAATCTGTTGATACAGTTTCTGGATTAGAATTAATTAAAATAGCTTTTTTATTAATTTTGCGTAAGGTACGCAGCGTATTCACAGCACACCAGTCAAATTCTACTGAAGAGCCAATTGCATAAGGGCCAGACCCTAACACTAATTGCGGGTGTTCTTTTGAAGAGTTAATATCATGTTCCACTGCATGATACGTCATATAAAGATAATTGGTTTGTGCTTCGCATTCACCTGCTAATGTATCAATTTGTTTAACATAGGGGATGATGTTTAAAGAGATTCTTAATTCACGTACTGCTTGTTCTGTTTGTTCCGTAAAATGACCAATGGCTTTGTCAGAAAAACCAGCTTGCTTGGCAGTACGTAAAAGTGCAGGCGTTAATTTTTCTTTTGTTAATTGTTTTTCAAGCTGGGTAATATGCCAAATAGGATATAAAAACCAAATATCAATTTTGCTTAGACTGTGTGCTTCCTCAACTGTGCCGCCTTGCATGAAAAATTGATAGAGCGCGAATAAACGTCTATCGGTTGGATATTCAATTTCATTTCGCGCATCTTCTATTTTTTGCGGATAATCACTCAAGCAAGAAGCGCCAATATTAAGCATACCCACAGCTTTTTGTAGTGCTTCAGGAAATGAACGACCGATACTCATCACTTCCCCGACACTTTTCATTTCACTGCCAATTGTGCGATCTGCCGCTTTTAATTTATGTGTATCCCAACGTGGAATTTTAACAACAATATAATCCAATGCAGGTTCAAAGAAGGCGCACGTTGTTTGCGTCAGACTGTTTTTAATGTCAGACAGTAATGATCCTAACGCTAATTTAGCAGCGACAAATGCAAGCGGATAACCTGTCGCTTTAGAAGCTAATGCACTCGAACGCGATAAACGTGCATTGACTTCAATCGCCCGGTAATCCCCTGTGACAGGATGAATGGCAAATTGAATATTACATTCGCCGACTATTTTAAATAAATGCGCTACTTGTAATGCCATATTACGCAAATGTTGATGTTCGAGATTTGTTAATGTTTGCGCGGGTGCAACCACAATACTTTCGCCCGTATGCACACCCATGGGGTCTAAATTTTCCATATTACAAATAGTCAGTGCATTCCCTGCATGATCACGCACAATTTCGTATTCGTATTCTTTCCAACCTAAGAGATATTCTTCAATTAAAATTTGCGAAACAATCGCGAGAGATTCCGCAGCACGCTTAGTTAATTCTTTTGGTGTTGTGATTTTTCCAGAACCCAATCCGCCCAAGGAAAATCCCGCACGCATCATAATGGGATAACCGATTTTATCAGCCGCTTCCAATGCAGCATCCACTGTGGTAACGCAGACACTCATGGGTGATTGAATATCAATACTTTCCAGAGCGTTTTTAAATAGCTCACGGTCTTCAGTTTGACGGATAGAGGCCGTACTCGTACCTAACACGGTAATATTATATTTCGCAAATACGCCTGCTTGTTCCAGGGTTAAGCCAAGGTTCAAAGCAGTTTGCCCGCCGAAACCCAGAAAAATACCATCAGGTTTTTCTTTTTCAATAATCCGTGTGACAATATCAGGGTTCAATGGTTGAAGATACACTTCATCTGCCATGTCTTCGTCTGTCTGCACGGTCGCAATATTGGGATTCACTAATACAGTTTTAATGCCAGCTTCTTTAACAGCTTTAATCGCTTGTGATCCGGAATAATCAAATTCACCTGCCTGCCCAATCCGCAAGCCGCCTGAACCTAGAATAAGAATTTTTTTACCTTTAAATTGCATAACTTGCCTTAGGTATTTATCAAATCATAAAACTTTTGAAACAACCAGGTAGAGTCCAGAGGTCCTGGTGCTGCTTCAGGATGAAATTGCACAGTAAAAAACGGCAATTCTTTGTGTTCAATACCTTCTACGCTCTGATCATTCAAATTGCGAAAATTAACACGCCAATCGCTCGGTAATGTTTTTTCATCGACCGCATAACTATGGTTTTGCGAAGTGAGATAACAGCGTTTTGTCATTAAATCTATACAAGGTTGGTTTTGCGCACGATGACCAAAGGGCAGTTTATACGTTTTAGCGCCAACGGCTAATGCCATTAATTGAGTACCTAAACAAATACCAAAAGTCGGTTTCTTTTTTGCTAATGCTTTTTGTAAAATGCGAATAGTCTCTTGGCAATGAATAGGGTCGCCA
Source organism: Gammaproteobacteria bacterium (assembly GCA_041690995.1). GTDB lineage: Bacteria > Pseudomonadota > Gammaproteobacteria > DSM-16500 > DSM-16500 > UBA4722. The sequence continues at coordinate 18,603 of JBEPVM010000004.1, forward strand.
GGGCCATTTGAAATAAAGACTGCATCAAACGGTTCATCTGTAAAGTCATAATCATGAGGTACGCGTTTAATTCGTACGGGATAGTTTAACAAGCAGCGAATAATATTTTCTTTCATTCCGCAATCAATGGCTATTATTAATTTCTCACCTGATCCATAGAGAACAGGTTCTTTTACAGAAACTTTTTTAACCCAATCAGTACTTGCAAAATCTTCAAATTGTTGAGGAACGTAATCCAGTGAAGTGATCGCCCCTGGAATCACGCCGCGCATTCTTAAGCGTTTGGTCAGTGCCCGAGTATCTACACCCATCAGGCAGGGAATTTTCTGCTGTAATAACCAGTCGCCTAAGGAGGATTCTGCCGTCTGATTAGAGTAACAAAGCGCTAGCTCAGACATAACAACACCACTGACATGGCTTTTAGTCGATTCCCAGGTCGCAGGGGCGGATACGCCATAATTCCCAATTAAAGGATATGTAAAAGTGAGAATTTGCCCCGCATAAGAAGGGTCAGTCAAAGATTCAAGGTAGCCTGCCATGCCTGTATTAAAGACTACTTCACCAAAATAGCACCCCCCCTGAGTGGCAGGTGCCTGGCCGCAGAAGACCTCGCCAGTCTCTAGGATCAATTGGGCTGGTATCAGTTGCATAGTATTTTATAGATTCTTTATGAAATTATACTGGCCATTTTTAACATTATTGAGGGGTATTAGTAAATCATTATTTTTAAAATGTATTAACACACCTCTGCCCAGGTAATAGGTAACTGATAATCTATCCAGGTTAATTGTTTTTTTGGGTTATTATAAAAATAATGGATAGGTGCTTCCCATGTTGGATTTTTCTCTAAAAGATGAATATCAAGAATAGCGGCATTGTCGCGTTGTTTGGGATCTCTGCAAGAAGGATATAAAATAAAAGTCGCATGGGGATTGGATTGTACAAATTGATGAGAAGGCGTGTAATCATTTTTATCAATAAGAGATGATAGGTTATGCGCGTGGTGGAGTTGTACAGCGTTGCGTTCATCAGCAACCACAAAAAATAATGTTCTACTCCCTGTGTCTGGTGTGATATTTAAGTGCATGCGCTGTCGCATAAAGTGAAAAGCATGTTCATATAATGCAGTTTCTTCTACTAAGGTACTATAAAATACATTTTTCCCAAAGCGAGGTCGAAATCGGGCATCTAGGTGCGGGGGATTGTATCTGAAAGGTGTTGAAATCAATGGATGCCATTCTGGATAGAGGTTGCTTGGTTTGGTGGCCTCCATGATAAATTCTAGCTGTTCTGCACGTTCTTCATTTTGTGTGGCATGATAACTGTATAATTTTGTTTGATCTTCAACGATGCGAATGACTTCAATCAAGCACCTCTCCCTCTAATGTAATCGAGATATTGACGAATAAAGATTAAGCCATCCATTGATTGCGCCATCATCTCTTGTGGAATTACATTTAATTCAGGATGGAGCGTTGCTAACCATGCGCGTTGATGAGCAGGGTTTTCAAACATGGCTTCCAGGCTGCGATGGATTGCGAGTAGATGAATAATCGCTTGAATATCGGGATGTAATCGAGGGCTGCTGAGAGGAACTATCCCATTTTTAAGCCAAGTGTTAAGTGTATTCGGCGGTAAATGAAGAATACGTGCTACTTGAGTGCCAGACCAGGCCAACCGATTTTTGAGGTAATCAATGCCATCTGCTATCGCACGCCCAGTGACTTTTGGATTAAACAAGGGCGCAGCATTCACTAAAGGAGAGATTCCACGTAGTGATCTTGATGGGTGCATGGCATGTGCTGTTGCTCTCGACATCTTTATGCTCCTCTTGATTAAAGCTTAGTATAACCTATTTGGTGTAAAAAACAGATAATTTATAATAAGTATAGATATACTAAATATTATCAAACGCTTAGACACGACCTTAATGGATTGATAAAATCTATTAACTGTTATGTTTAAACATATTCAGCTATACTAGTCTATAATCAAAATTGATCAGTTATTTATCTTTTTATTAGATTGGGGTTAAATAAGTGCAAAGCAATCATGACGAAGCACAAGAACCAAACGCAAAAGAACCAGTACCAGTGGGTTACGTTGAAATAGATGGCAAACCCGTCTGGTGCGGCGTTCGTGTACTGACACAAGAAGAAGCCAGAAAAAATGATGGATTGCCTTTTAGCACCGAAGAACTTCATAGTTTTGCTGACATAGAAAAAAATTCAGAAGAAGCAAAGAACCGTAATCAAAATAATCTATCAAATATAAAAATATTGGCTCGTAATCTTTTAGACATACAGCAGCAAGAAAGCTTCAAAGATATTTACCAACAAATGATTACGACTTCTTATCAGGTAGAACAGCTTGAACGTAAAGAAGATAAAGAAGATGCAGACCAAGATGCAGATCAAGACATTCGAAATCCTGCGACCGAATTTCACTGCGGTGATATTATCTCTTATACAGCCAAGCTCGCAGAAGCCCATCCTGATACGTCTATTGCAATATTAAACCCTGCCAATCCCGCTCACATAGGAGGAGGCGCGTTTTTGGGCGCTAACGCATTGGAAGAAATTTTTTTTCGTTGTTCTAATTTAGCATTTGCTTATATCAAACATGCGTGGGAAAAAGGAATTGTATATAAAAAATATGGTGATACTGCAAGACCTGATTATCAAACAGAACTACAACCAGGAGAAGCCTGGTTTACTCCCCAGATTACTTTTACTCAGTGTCCTGGAAAAGACGGAGGGCCTTATCAATCTTGTGGTCCTTTTACGGTGGGAGTTATTTGCTCCGCAGCGCCTATTTATTCTTGTGTAGAAGAAGCTAGATCTGATCGAAGAAATGAAGCGATTATAAAAGCTGAAATTCGCGCCCAGCTCACTGCTGCTATCAAAAATGAAGTAAAGATTCCTGTATTAACTGCGTTTGGTTGCGGAGCTTTTTCAAATGATCCTGCATTAGTGGGTCGATATTATGCTGAAATATTATATGAAGAAAGGTATATAGTTTCTTTTGAAAAGGTACATTTTGCCATTTGGAAAGATCCAAATCCAAAAATGCCTGATAATGAGAAACCTTTCCGTGAAGCTTTTCAAACGGCTCAAGCCTATATTTCAGCGACTCGAATATTATCGAATCTCTTAAAAAAACAGCAAGAAAATGATCCTGTTCAAAAAGCAGGAGAAGAAGTATTAGTAGCATGTAACTTGTTGTATTCGAAACTTTCAAATATACAAGATAAAAAAGATTTATTAGAGTCCTTAAAATTAGCCACTAACGTGATTAGAGATCCAACAAGCCAAGATGCAATTAGCGCATTAGAAACCCATGCGCTTGAAGTAGCAAATGGCAAGCCTGATGAATGGAAACAATTAGGTTGGGCGTTAATGACGCTAGCAGGTGTCGCTATCATAGCATTAAGTATTGTAGGTATTCCTTTTTCGGGCGGAACGAGTTTGATAGGCATGATGTATATTGGAAGCAGCTTAATGACAGCAGCTAGTTCGTATGCCTTGTTTCAAAGTACTCGACCACAAGGCGTGTCTAAGGAATTAATTGAATTAGCTCGCAACGCAAAGAGCGCAAGCCCTAAAGATTCCCCTAAAAGTGGCCAAAGGCCTAAATGATATTCTTCCTCTGTGATATAGACAAAAATTTACAAAAATAGCATAAACAATCGGTTATATTTTAAGAGAATGTTCATTTAACTGTGTCATTCCTGCGAAAGCTTGTCATTCCCGCGAAGGCGGGAACCCATTTTGACATGCAACTAAACCTGCCTTAGTCAGTGGAAGTTATTTTACTAAGGTCAGTTTAGCTACATGTCAAAATGGGTTCCCGCCTTCGCAGGAATGACACAGTTAAATGAACGTTCTCTATTTTAAGGATTTAAGGAAAATCGTAGATCATAAATCTGACGTCCTGCGCGCTGAGCCTGCTGTTCAAATTTAGTGATAATAGGCCGTCCTGGGGAGCGTTCTGAAAAATTGCGAGCACCTGCAAGATTAGTTAATGCAGGTATATTCGATAATACTTTCATCATATCAATCGCATAATCTTGCCAGTCAGTGGCTAAATGCAATTCGCCGTTGGGTTTTAATTGAGTGAGAAGCAATTTCACAAACTCCGTTTGAATTAAACGTCTTTTATGGTGTCGTCGTTTTGGCCAAGGATCTGGAAAAAAGAGTTGTATAGTGTGCAGGCTTTGAGAAGGGATACAGGGAGCCAATACTTCAACTGCATCGGTATTATAAATGCGAATATTGTGTATTTTATTCGCAAGGATATTTAATAATAATGTTCCAACGCCTGGCTTATGGGTTTCAATACCGATAAAGTTTTTCTCAGGCTGAGCCATTGCTGCGGCTAATAGAGAATGGCCTGAACCAAAGCCAATTTCTAAAAGAGTAGAGGCTGTTCTTTGAAAAACAGTGGCAAAATTGATAAAGCCATTAGCAATATCTAACCCGAACTCAGGCCATAAGGTTTTTAAAGCCTGTTGTTGTGCTTCGGTCATTCGGCTATCGCGGCGCACAAAACTACGGACACGGCGGTATGGTGTGGTATTATGCATTTTTTATAAAATTATTTTATTAATGGTATCTTTATGATTGTCTTGGAACATATTCACAAGCACTATACCACGCCAAAAGGGACTGTCCAAGCATTGCGCGATATTAATTTAAAAGTGGCGCCTAAAGAAATTTTTGGTGTCATTGGCAAAAGCGGTGCGGGGAAAAGTTCACTGATTCGCTGTATTAATTTATTAGAAACACCCACGAGTGGGAAAATTATTGTCGCGGATGAGGAATTAACAGCGTTATCTCCCATGAAATTGCGTGCGTCAAGACGAAAAATCGGGATGATTTTTCAGCATTTTAATTTGCTGGCTTCGCGTAATGTCTATGACAATATTGCATTGCCTTTGGAGCTTGCAGGGTATACGCGTAAACAAATAGCAGAGACTATTTCGCCATTGTTAGAATTAACCTATTTAAAAGATAAAAAATCAGCTTATCCAGCGCAGCTTTCAGGAGGGCAAAAACAGCGAGTCGCCATTGCGCGTGCTTTGGCTTCCAAACCGCAGGTATTATTATCGGATGAAGCAACGTCAGCACTTGATCCAGAAACGACTTTGTCTATTTTGAACTTATTAAAAAATATTCGAGATACCTTAAATTTAACCATTTTATTGATTACGCATGAAGTCACAGTAGTTAAAACAATCTGCGATCGTGTGGCTATTTTGCACGAGGGTGTGCTTGTTGAAGAAAATACAGTAGGAGAATTTTTCGCGCATCCCAAAACAGATATTGCCAGGAATTTTATTGCGTCATCGGTATTGCAACATTTGCCTGTGGCTATTAAGCAGCATTTGCTCGTATTCGAACAGCCTGATACACATCCTGTATTACGCTTATGGTTTTTGCAAGGCACAGCAACGCAACCGATTATTTCTGAAATCAGTCGGCAGTTTCATTTACATATTAATATCTTACAAGCGAATGTAGAGTATATTAAAAATCATGTGATGGGGATCATGGTGGTTACTTTAAGAGGGGATACGTCAACGATTCAGCCTGCTATTGATTATTTAAAACAACGTAATGTTCAAGTCGAGGTGATGGGTTATGTTCCAAATGACATTATTTTTTGAGGCAACGTTTAAAACGATGTACATGGTATTTCTTTCAGGGTTGTTTGCAACCTTCATAGGATTGCCCTGGGGTATTTTTTTATATATTTTACATCGGGGCAATATTGCTTCGCAGCCATTTATCTATCAAATACTTGCGATCGTAGTCAACATCATGCGCTCTATTCCATTTATTATTTTGATGGTTGCAATGATTCCTTTTACTCGAATGATTGTTGGCTCTTCGATTGGTACGAATGCAGCCATTGTGCCACTGAGTTTATGCGCAATGCCATTTATTGCGCGCGTGGTTGAAAATGCATTGGTAGAGGTAGACAAGGGGTTGATAGAAGCAGCTATTGCGATGGGAGCGAATGCGTGGCAAATTATCTGTAAAGTATTAATCCCCGAAGCCTTACCCAATATTATTAACGGATTGACATTGACGATGGTAAGCTTAATTGGTTATTCTGCCATGGCAGGCGCAGTAGGCGGTGGTGGTTTGGGCGATTTGGCAATACGCTATGGCTATCAGCGTTTTGATACGTTTATTATGCTGGTTACTATTGTGCTTATGATTATTCTAGTGCAAGCGGTGCAATTTTTGGGTGATACATTGGCAAAAAAAATAAAGAGGTAGAAATCATGCAGAAAATTAAAATTATTTCTTTAAAATGGCTTGTTATAATATTTGCTGTATTAGTCACAGCGTGCCATTCTCCAAATTCTGATAAAAATATGATAAAGATAGGAACTATCGCAGGTCCTGAAACAGATATTATGAAAGTCGCCAAGGCTGTCGCGAAAAAACAATTTGGCGTGGACATAAAAATTATTGAATTTACCGATTATCTTGAACCGAATGCGGCTTTAAGTGACGGTAGCATTGATGCTAATTTATTCCAGCATCAACCTTATTTGGACCAACAAATCAAAGATAGGCATTATAATTTTGTCGTGATTGGCAAAACATTTATTTACCCAATGGGTGTTTATTCTGCAAAAATAAAATCCTTGCAGCAGATACCAGAAGGGAGTGTGGTTGCAATACCCAATGATCCCAGTAACGAAGGACGGGCTTTATTGTTATTACAAAAAGCAAAACTCATCCAGTTAAAAATAGGAACGGATCATTATGTGATGCCTGAAAATATTATAGATAATCCCAAAAAACTGGTCTTTAAAGAATTGGATGCCGCTCAAATTGCGCGGAGTTTACCTGATGTGACTATTGGAGTGATTAATACGAATTATGCCATTCCTGCAGGGCTCACGCCGACAAAAGATGCTTTATTCCTCGAAGGGAAAGATTCACTGTACGCTAATATTATTGTGATTCGTTCTGATGAAGTAAAAGAATTGAAAATGAAACAATTGGTCGCGGCCCTGCACTCAAATGCGGTCGTAAAAGCGGCTCAAACTATTTTTGGAGGACAGGCGATTGCTGCCTGGTAAGTAGGCGACATGAAAAAATTTCTTATTAGGCTGTTTTATTTCGGGTGCTACCTATTATGTGCTGGCTGTGTGTCATATAAAAATGGCGCGTATGATATAAATGACTCGCATACCCAAAATAAATTAGGTGTGAAATATTTATTGGGGCAAGGCGTTGTACAAGATGATACGATAGCGCGCGCTTGGTTTGAGAAAGCTGCCCGTCAAGGTAACTCTTATGCTGAAAATGAATTAGGTTATTTATATGCTGCAGGCAGAGGTGTTGTACACAATGATGTGACTGCGTTGCAGTGGTATCAAAAAGCAGCAGACCATGGTCTCGCAAGCGCGCAATATAATGCGGGGTTGATGTATGCAAATGGGATTGGCACGCCTATTGATCAAGCAAAAGCAAAACAATTATTTCAGATGGCGGTATCACAGGGGTTTCAGCCAGCGCATAAAGCTTTAGCGCAACTGGATAAGGCTCAATAACAGAATGCGAAAGCGCTTTGGTCAGCATTTTCTACGTGACTCGCAGGTAATTCAATCGTTGGTCGATAGGATAGCACCCGAACAAGGACAGTGTATGGTAGAGATTGGTCCAGGGCAAGGCGCGTTGACTCTGCCTATTTTAGAAAAAGTGGGGCGACTGGATGTCGTTGAGCTGGATCGTGATTTGATTCCCGCCTTAAAAACGCATTGTACGGAAAAAGGTGATTTAATTGTCCACCAAGCGGATGCCTTGAAATTTAATTTTGCGAGTTTGGTTCAGGCCGATCTGATCTCTCATCCTGCGCTGCGAGTCATTGGTAATTTACCTTATAATATTTCGACGCCACTCATTTTCCATTTATTAAACTATGCTGCATTGATTATAGATATGCATTTTATGCTGCAAAAGGAAGTGGTTGACCGTTTGGCGGCGCAACCTGGAACGGGCGAATATGGACGTTTGAGTATTATGGTGCAATACCATTGTCAGGTGACTTCGCTTTTTAATGTGCCGCCTTCTGCGTTTTATCCTATGCCTAAGGTAGAATCGAGCGTGGTGCGTTTGATTCCTTATCAAGTTTCGGTTGAAGAAAGTTTAGATAAAGTTTCAGCACTCCAAACAGCACAATCCCTGTGCTTGACGATGCCATCCATGGCATCGAGTCGTGCTGAAACCTTATCTAAACTTTCTTCTCACGTGCAGAGAAATTTTCCTGTCGCGAAAAACTATCTGCATTTTTCTGTTCTTGTTCGAGAGGCATTTTCATATCGCCGTAAGACATTACGTAATAGTTTAAAAAATCAGGTGAGTGATGAAGAGTGGTCTCAAATGGACATTAATCCTAAGTTGCGGCCAGAAGAATTGCGTGTCGAAGATTATATATATATCAGTAATCGGTTACAGCAAAAATGAATTATGCCATTGGTGACATCCAAGGTTGTTTCAGCGTGCTGGAAAGATTGCTTGCGCATATTGAATTTGATCCTGCAAAAGATAGATTATGGTTTACAGGTGATTTAGTCAATCGTGGGTCGCAGTCTTTAGAAACATTGCGATTTATTAAAAATTTAGGCGAACACCATGTGGTTGTGCTGGGTAACCATGATTTGCATTTGCTGGCATTGTTTTATGGTGTACGCCATGGATGGAAAGAAGATACACTCGATGCTGTTTTAAATGCGCATGATTGCAGTGAATTAATGATATGGTTAAGCCAAAAACCTTTGTTATATCACGATGCAGATTTAGGTTTTACGATGGTTCATGCAGGTCTTGCCTCGAGTTGGGATTTAGCAACAGCAAAAAGATTAGCGAAAGAAGTAGAAACAGTGATGCAGGGTCCATCAGCCAGTGATTTTTTTAAAAATATGTATGGAAATTTTCCTGATCATTGGGATGAACAATTGACTGGCTGGGATAGGCTGCGTTGTATCACGAATTATTTGACGCGGTTGCGTTTTTGTCATCAAGACGGGCGTATGGAGTTCCATGCGAAAGGCAAGTGTGAATCATCACCTGATTTAATTCCCTGGTTTAAAGTAAAACCGCGAGCAAATTCAGATTTAAAAATTATTTTTGGCCATTGGGCGGCGTTAGAAGGGGTGACCCATACTCCAAATGCGTATGCCCTAGACACAGGTTGTGTCTGGGGCTATCAGCTTACTGCGATGCGGTTGGAGGATGAGAGGCGGTTTAGTGTTATGAGCTTGTGAAGGAAAACAAACTTTTTTTCGGCGGTGCATCTATACCTTCTTCTTTTTCAATAGATTTTATTAAAGCCTTTATCTTGTTTTTGCCAGTGACAGTAGAGAATCCAAAAAAGTTTAATCCAGAGCTACCTCTAAGCGTTGGATTTTTTCTTCCTGTGGATACCATCTGAGTTTGAAGAGTCGTTAATATATCTTTTGCTTCAGCATAAGTATTATTTTGATTGTCGGCTGTGAGAAAAGAATTGAATTTTTCTATTGCGGCTTTAATAGATTCTTGTCTGGCTGTTATAATCTTTTTTATGCTTTCATCTTTTTCAAGTGAATAGTCGTTATTTAACCGCGTTATTTCTGTATGCAATCCTTTATAAACATTTAAATAACATATTTTTTGGGCTAATTGTTTCCACTGATTTGCTATTAATTCCGATTGCTCTTGCGCAGCAATATTTTGAAGTCTTTCTATCTTTTTTACAAAGTAACGTGCATGATTTCTCATGCTAGCATCATAATCACAAGCTTTCGCATCCTCAAGTTCTTCCTGGTGTCGCGAGTAAAAATCTTGTAACGATTTCTTTGCCAATTCTAAATCTTCTTTTAATTTTTTAAGTTCTTTATTTCCTAATATTAAAGGTTTCTGAGCAGCCGCATCATCTTCTATAGTATGGATTCGGGATGAAGAACTATCGTTTTCTTGCAAAAGTTGTAGATCATTCTGCAGCAAAGCACAAATTTCCTGAAGATCGCTTGAACCAAAATTCTCAGACGTATTATTAGTAGGTTTTTTTATTTTTTTCGCTTGTGTTTCTTTCTCATACGCCTGTTTAAGACGATTATATTCCTGGGCATTTGTAGCTGGAACACAATTATTAAATAGATTTTCCAAGTCCTTCGTGCGGGTATGGTCTTTAACAAAGGTTGTAGAAAGAGCGTTATAAAACCCCATTAATTTTATAGCAATAGTCCCTTGGTAGCTTAACGCTTCCTCTATGCTATTCAATTGAAAGTCATCTAAATTTTCTCTATATGTTGTCTTGAATACAAACCATCTAAATAGCACTTTTTGTAAGAGAGCATTAAGTTTGTTTCTTGCATGGGTATCGTTTCGTAATTGTTGAGCTTCTTTAATCGTATTCTCTATTGCTTGGTAATTGTCTACAGTGAGCATCGGTTCGCTTACTTCGCCATTGACCATGTTTAATTCATAACGATAAGGCTGGTTGTTTCTATTAAGTGACATAAGGCATTTCTCCCCACAAATAAAAAATTATAAGAAATAATACAGCTTTTTGATGTAAAAATCGAGCTTTATATTGCAGAATAGACTATTTTCGATCTAATACTTTGAAACTATAAGAATAATTGTTTTCTTTATCTGGCGCATGATCGAGGCGTTCGACTTCCTGCCATTCGGCTAGATTTAGCTCAGGAAAGTAGGTATCCCCTGGAATATCTTGATGGATTACTGTGAGATATAAACGCTGTGTGAGGGGTAAGGTTTCTTGAAAGAGTAATGCCCCGCCAATAATGAAAATTTCTTCGCTTTTTTGTTCAGAAGCGGTGGTTAAAGCGCTTTCTATTGAATGAGCCACGATACAGCCAGGTGCTTGAAACTGTAGATCTCGACTAATAACGATATTACATCGACCTGGTAATGGACGGCCAATAGATTCATAGGTTTTACGACCCATTAAAATAGGTTTTCCCAGGGTGATTTTTTTGAAATGCTTTAAATCCGCAGGCAGGTGCCACGGGAGTTGGTTGTTTTTGCCAATCACACGATTGGTGGACATGGCTATAATAGCGGAGATGCGCATGGATCAGAATCCTAATTGACGGTGTCGTCTTTGTATGGTTAAGCTAAGTCCAAAATTATACAGTATTTTTTTTAAGATGCAGTCACAAAAATTAATATGTACATGGCAAAATAATTGAAAGATGCTAAAATGATGGTATTAACATCAGATGTATACAGGTGAACTATGAATAATTCCACTTTAGTTTCTGTTCGGGTGAAACCAGAAGTAGCTCAGCGTTTAGAATTATTAGCTGAAGCTACCAAACGATCAAAATCTTATTTGGCAGCGGAAGCGCTAGAAGAGTATTTAGATATTCATGAATGGCAAGTACAGGCTATTCAAGAGGGCATCGAAGCAGTCAACCATGATGAAACAGAAAGCATTGAAGATGTAAGAGAATATTGGAAACAACGCCTTGACGATTCGACTCACTAAACCGGCTATTAATGACTTGCGTGAAGTCGAAGCCTATATTTGCCAGGATAATCCATCGGCCGCGGTCAATACTGTTAATCGTATATTGGAAGCCATCGAATATTTAGAAAAATTTCCTGGGATAGGAAGAGCTGGGCGGGTGCCAGATACTCGTGAGCTAATCATTAATGGCATATCTTTTATTGCCATTTACCAAGTTCGTATGCAAGTTATTTTTATATTACGTGTTTTACACGCGGCCAGGAAGTGGCCACAAAAATTATAGGGTATCTTACTTTTTTTACAAATCTCGTTGTCGATCCTGGAACGTAAAACCACGCAGGGGTTGCACATAATTCTTAGCAAGTGCCATGACTTTGATAGCTTCTCCCATTTGCGAGGGAAGCGTGAGTGTTTTGATGGCTTGTGTTTGTTGATAGCGGGAGATGGGATCATTTATTTCTGTTTTTTGCGCGAGTTCAAGTAGATCGCAATGTAATAAAAAAGCGGCCTGGGTGGTATACCCTGCCAATGTACACTCTGCTGTAGAGGCGCTTTCAATGATACTTGTGAAATCGACATGGGCTGTTATATCTTGTAGCCCGATGAATTGAAAAGGGTCATCATGTCGATGATGTTGGTAATAACACATGAGCGTGCCTGCGTTGCGATCGGGGTGATAATAGTCGGATCTTCCATAGCCATAATCAAATAACAAAATAATGCCTTTGTTTAGGCAATGTGCCACTGATTGTATCCAGTGGGGTAGTAAAAGATTGATTTCGGATGTATAGCCTGGGGATCGTGAGTGATCTTCTGAAATAAATGTAAGGCGTTCTTCTAATTCAGATGTGGGGGGTGCGGGCTGCCAGGTAAAATGGTCTTTTTGCCAAGTCACATATTGTTCTTTCATACTTGTTTTATTCTTTATTCTATCGAGTGTAAAACGATGAACGGGCATGGCATCCATCACTTCATTGGCGATAATAATGCCATTGAATAGAATAACAGGTAATTCATTTAGCCAGATAATACGTGAAAGTAAATGCGGAAGATTTTGTGATAGTAAATCGTGCTGACGTTCGCGTAATTCAGCGCTGATTTCAAGAATAAAATAATGTTCAGGCAAGCTATTTAATTTTTCTAAAGTAATTAGTAAATCTTTGGCAAAAACACCTGAGCCAGCCCCTATTTCGAGTATATCTCCGCTTTTTAATTCTGTTAGAATTTGTCTGCATTGTGCCGCAATACATTGTGCAAAGAGATCAGTGATTTCGGGAGCCGTGACAAAATCGCCTTGTCTACCGAATTTGAGTTGTCCTGCGGAATAATATCCTAATCCGGGCGAATATAAAGCGAGTTCCATGAAACGGGCAAAACTGATTAAGCCATTTGATTGCTTTATTTCTTGGCGAATGATTTGTGTGAGTTGATCACTGTGGAGATGTGCCGTGTGGCTGGGAGTAGGTAATTTCATAGAATAGATTATAATGTAATCTTTTCTCTGAGGGGAAATAATATGCGGAAAAAATATAATAAAAAGGCACGGGTGGCGTTGATCACAGGGGCAGGGCGGCGCATTGGAGCTGAAATGGCTCGATTTTTACATGCACAGGGGATGAATGTTGTTTTACATTATTATCAGTCAGAGAAATCGGTTAAAACGCTATGCGCGGCACTGAATAAGCAACGAAAAAATTCAGCTTTTATTGTTCAAGCGAATTTATCTATCTTCGATCATTTAAGTCAATTGATTCAGAAAACTATAGAATTTTGGGGATACTTAGATGTAGTAGTGAATAATGCATCTGTTTTTTATAAAACAAAAGTAGGGGAGGTGAACAGTAAGGCGTGGGATGGGTTGATGGACACCAATCTCAAGGCGCCTTTTTTTTTAGCGCAAGCTGCTTTTCCTTATTTAGCTAAACGACTAGGGTGTATTGTGAATATTGCAGATATACATGCTGCTCGTCCTCTGCGGGATTACTCTGCCTATTGTATTTCTAAGGCGGGTTTGTTGATGCTGACACAGGCATTGGCGCGTGAATTAGCGCCGAATGTGCGTGTTAATGCGGTATCGCCAGGGAGTATTGTTTGGCCAGAAGATAAAAATAGTTTGTCCAAGGTCATGCAAAAAAAGATCATTAGCCGTACTGCCTTGCAACGACAAGGTAACGCAATCGACATTGCTAAAGCAGTATTATTTTTAATTCAGGAAGCAGATTATATGACAGGCCAAACTATTACTGTGGATGGCGGGAGAGGGTAGGGTGGGAGTTTTCAGGTTCCTGTATTTTTCCAAGTAAAAAGTGTATTGTGGATGGGGTAAAACGAGATACTAAGAATTAGGAATTATCATGAATTTTTTACGCATCACAGATAAAGCTTATCCTAATTATTGGGACATGATTGCTTTGATTTTAGTATTGGGCATGATTACCTTATTGGCCTGGGTTGCGAAACAAATGGTAGTGCCTTATCAACTGGGACAGGCGATTCCTATTTCGTTAGATATTCATTATTTGCCCGGGTATGCGTTACGCACAGTGTTGCGGATGTTGATTGCGTTATGTTTCTCATTGCTATTTACTTTTACTTTTGCAACATGGGCTGCAAAAAGTAAACGGGCTGAGCGTATTATTATCCCTTTTATTGATATCATGCAGTCAGTGCCTATTTTAGGATTTCTTTCTATTACGGTTGCAGGATTTATTGCTTTGTTCCCAGGAAGTTTATTGGGGCCTGAGTGCGCTGCTATCTTTGTTATTTTCACATCGCAGGCGTGGAATATGGCGCTGGGTTTTTACCAAACGGTCCGTTCAGTACCCGCCGAATTAAATGAAGCGGGTAATATGTTTCATTTATCTGCGTGGCAACGTTTTTGGCGTATTGACGTGCCTTTTTCTATGCCTGGGTTGTTGTGGAATATGATGATGTCTATGTCCGCAGGCTGGTTTTTTGTCGTGGCATCGGAAGCAATCTCTGTGGCAAATCAGAATATTATGTTACCTGGAATAGGTTCTTATATTACGGTTGCAATTAATTCAATGGATATCCACGCGATAGGCTATGCTATTTTAGCGATGTTCATAGTGATTTTATTGTATGACCAATTGCTTTTTCGCCCTTTGGTCTCTTGGGCGACAAAATTTAAAGCGGAGAAAATCGCGCAAGAAAATGTAGAAGTGCGTTCGTGGTTAATTTATCTGTTGCATCGAACCCGATTTCTGCGTTACCTGGGCTTGCAAATGGCTTATTTATTTGACTGTTTTGTCAATATAAGTTTCTTAAGATCGAAGCCAATATATTCTTCTCACTCCCCGAAGATTCGACGTTATTTTAGTTGGTTATGGAATATTGTGCTAGTGCTTGCGCTAGCTCGTATTTTAGTTTTTTTAAATCATTTTATATTTCATAGTATTTCTTTAGTAGAAGTAAGCCATGTTTTTCTTTTAGGATTAGTAACGGCGCTGCGTGTGCTTTTTGTCGTGGTTATATGTACGGTTATTTATGTGCCCGTGGGTGTGTGGGTCGGGTTGAGACCGGGTGTTGCGCATATTGTGCAGCCCATCGCGCAATTTCTCGCAGCGTTTCCAGCCAATTTATTATATCCTCTCGTGGTTGTTTTAATTGTGACGTATCATTTAAATGTGAATATATGGGTAACGCCGTTAATGATCTTAGGCGCGCAATGGTATGTGTTATTTAATGTGGTGGCGGGTGCGTCTGTCATACCGAAAGATTTATTGGAAGTTGCGGATAATTTAGGTTTAAGTGTTTGGTTGCGATGGCGTTGTTTGATTTTACCTGCTATTTTTCCTTATTATATTACGGGTGCAATTACGGCCGTAGGCGGGGCTTGGAATGCAAGTATTGTCGCAGAGGTAGTGAGATGGGGGGATCATACATTAGTTGCAACTGGCCTTGGCGCTTATATTTCTGAGTACACCTCTAAAGGAGATTTTACGAACATTGCTTTAGGAATTGGTGTCATGTGCCTATTAGTATTGGTTTTTAATCGCTTAATATGGCGTCCTTTATATGTGCTATCGCAGCAGCAGTTTATGCTTGATTGAGGAGTGATTATGCAAGATGCTATTCAATTATCAACGCAGTCATCAACAATAATGCCACCGTTGATTGAAGTCGTGAATGTCCAAAAAAGTTTTAGTAAAGGCGATGGTCAAGAATTATTAGTATTAGATGATATTAATTTTCGGATGAACGAAGGTGAAATTGTTGCTGTATTAGGGAAATCGGGTTCTGGAAAATCAACGCTATTGCGTATTATGGCAGGTCTGGTGCAACCCAGCGCAGGCACTATTTTTTATCGGGGGCAACCTGTGTATAGCCCAGTGCGTGGTATTTCGATGGTGTTTCAAACATTTGCTTTATTACCTTGGTTGACGGTATTGCAAAATGTAGAGTTAGGTTTAGAAGCCTTAGGCATTGCACGTGAAGAGCGGCGTGTGCGTGCCTTGCAGGCGATTGATACGATAGGATTAGACGGTTTTGAGACCGCTTTCCCTAAAGAATTATCAGGGGGTATGCGGCAGCGTGTGGGTTTTGCGCGTGCGCTTGTCGTAAATCCCGATATTTTATTAATGGATGAACCTTTTTCTGCATTGGATGTACTCACAGCAGATAACTTAAAAAGCGATTTATTGGATTTGTGGCAAACTAAGAAGACAGGGCTGCATGGTATTTTATTTGTGACACATAATATTGAAGAAGCTGTACTATTAGCAGATCGAATTATTGTATTTAATAGTAACCCGGGTTCTATACGAGGAGAATTAAAAGTGACGTTACCGCATCCGCGTCATGATATGGACCCTCGTTGCCGTAACCAAATTGATCGTGTGTATACATTGATGACCACGCAGCCACAAACAGCATCGGGTGAGACTGAAGGCTCCCAGCCTATTGATTTAGGTTATCGTTTGCCAGATGCGAGCGTTGCAGAAATTACAGGATTATTGGAAACGCTGAATGCGCCTGAAAATAATGGTAAGATGGATCTGCCTGATGTGGCTGATATATTGATGTTAGATATTGATGAATTATTTCCTCTCACAGAATTATTGGAAATTTTGCATTTTGCAACGGTATCCAAAGGGGATATTACGATTACAGGTGTCGGCAAGGCATTTGTGGAAGCCGATATTTTGGAGCGAAAGAAAATATTTTTACAGCAATTAAAAAAATACGTACCATTGGCACGTTATATTTTCGAGCAATTGACACGCCACCCGCGACATCGTGCTTTAGAAGAGAATTTTTTATCTTTGCTCGAAGATTATTTGACTGAGAAAGAAGCCTCCCGTATTTTGCAGACAGTCATTGAGTGGGGTCGTTATGCCGAGTTATTCGCTTATGATTATAATGCAGGTGTGCTGAGTTTAGAAAACCCAAATTAATTTATTCAATCACGGAGGATAGTAAAAATGGCGAGTATTTTACGATATTTTATTGCAGTTATTTTTTTGTTTTTAATCGCGGGCTGTTCTATGCTGCAAAATAATCCGCAAGAAAATAAAAAATCCGTGTGCAAAGAGTTAAATTACCGCATTATTAATAATGGCGCGACAGGTAATCGGCTCTTGGCGACACAACAAGGCGCTGAGATGGAAACATTGACGCGGAGTTATCATCAAGCAGGGTGTAGTTAAATGGAAGCACTGGAAAATTGGAAAGAAGAAAAGCGTTCCGCCTATTTATATCGTGCGATTGCTGAAATAGAAAAGAATCCTATCCATAAAAAATTATTTTTTGATCTTTCTAAAATGGCAGATAGGCAAGCCGCCATTTGGGAAAAACCATTACAGATGGATCAAATACCTCTTCCAGGACAGTATAACCCTGACTTGCGTGTGCGTGTGATTATTCAATTAGTGAAATGGTTGGGTGTCCGGTCATTGCGCGTTGCGTTGGCGGCATTAAAAATACGGGGTATGTCTATTTATCAAGCTGCAGAGTTAGGTCATTCCGATGCCATAGAACATAAACATCGTCATTTGAATCAAAGCAATAATTTACGCGCAGCTGTTTTTGGCGTGAATGATGGGTTAATTTCAAATACCAGTTTAATTTTGGGCATCGCAGGCGCGCATGCAGGGAACCATTTGATTTTATTGTCAGGTATTGCAGGATTGCTTGCAGGCGCATGCTCGATGGGCGCGGGGGAATACGTGTCTGTGCGTTCTCAGCGTGACATGTTGGAATATCAATTAGAATTAGAAAAAAATGAATTGGATCTTTATCCTGAGGAAGAAGCGGCTGAATTGGCGTTAATTTATGAAGCCCGTGGCTTACCTATGGATGAAGCCAGACGAGTTGCTCATCTGTTGATTCAAGATCCCGACAAAGCGTTGGATACCTTAGCGCGCGAAGAATTAGGGATTAATCCCAATGAGTTGATGTCACCTTGGGGCGCTGCGATTTCGTCATTCCTCTCGTTTGCACTCGGCGCATTTGTGCCTGTTCTGCCTTTTTTAGTGAGCCAATCTTCTCTTAATTTAAGTATTACGATTGGCTTAGTATTATTTTCATTATTTACAGTGGGTGCTGTATTGAGTTTATTTACACAGCGCAGCGCTGTGTGGAGCGGCTTGCGTATGTTGCTGATTGGCACACTGGCGGGCTCTTTGACGTATATGATTGGGGGTGTGTTTAGGTAAATAGTCAAGTCAGTTGACAACAAATTTATTTGTAACTACAATAAAAAAAATGAAAATTACTTTTAATCCAGAAAAATCTAAAAAAAATATTCAAGAGAGAAGTTTATCTTTCGATGAAGTAACTGAATTTGATTGGGAAGCTGCGCTTTATGTAGAAGATACTCGAAAGTTGTATCCCGAGAAGCGTTTTGTTGCAATAGGATATTTGGGGAGAAGGTTACACGTCATTTGTTTTACCCCTATAAAAGGGGGAGTGCGTGTTATCAGTTTCCGCAAGGCTAATTCACGGGAGGTAAAGAAATATGAGAAAGAAAAAACCACTCACTAATAAGTCAGGAGATGTGAGAGAGCTAACAGCGAAAGATATCCGTGCTATGCGACCTGCTGCAGAAATATTACCTAAAAATCTTTTAGCCGTTCTTCCAAAACGGAAAAGAGGTGAGCGTGGTTTACAGAAAAAACCAAGAAAAATTTCTATTACGCAACGCTATAGTCCTGAAGTTGTTGCCTACTTCAAATCAACGGGAGCAGGCTGGCAAACACGCATTGATAATATATTGGTATTATACGTTAAAAAGCATTCAAGGCATTTGGCAGCCTAAGTGTGATTGCACCTGGAAGAGCAGAAGGGACATTTAAACAGTTCCATTCCTGGCTCGCTCGGGTGTACAATTTAATCCTTCGGCTGTTTGGATATGTTTATGTTACTTGATACCGCACTCCTGTCTCGTATTCAATTCGCTTTCACGATTAGCTTTCATATCTTATTTCCTGCCTTTAGTATTGGGCTGGCTTTATTTATTGCAGTAATGGAAAGCATTTGGCTTAACACTCGAAATCCGCTTTACTTAAGCATTTGTAAATTTTGGACTAAAGTATTTGCGCTGACATTTGGAATGGGTGTTGTATCAGGTGTTGTCATGGAATTTCAGCTTGGAACGAATTGGGCGGGGTTTACGCAGGCAGTCGGTGGGGTATTAGGCCCTTTATTTACTTACGAAGTGATGACTGCTTTTTTTATTGAAGCAGGGTTCTTGGGGGTGATGTTGTTTGGCTGGGACCGTGTGGGTCCGCGATTGCATTATCTGGCAACTTTACTGGTTGTGATTGGTACGACATTATCTGCTTATTGGATTATGTCTGCTAATACGTGGATGCAGCATCCAGTCGGTTATAAGCAAGTAGATGGAATGTTCAAAGTCGCAGATTGGATGCAAGTGGTCTTTAACTCTGCGACTTTTCCGCGTTTCATTCACATGCTGTTAGCGTCTTATATCTCAGCAGGTTTTGTAATTTGCAGTGTGTCAGCTTATTATTTATTGCAAAATAGATTTGTGATTTTTGCCAGAACGTGTTTTTCGTTTACTTGGTGGGTGCTGTTGGTGCTTATTCCTGCGCAGATTTATGTGGGCGATGTGACAGGGTTACAAGTCCATGAGAACCAACCGATTAAAACAGCCGCGATGGAAGGGCTTTGGGAAACACAAGCGGGTGCGCCTTTAGTTTTATTTGCGATTCCTGACCAGAAAAACCAAGTTAATCATTGGGAAATGAGTATTCCATACGGCGCTGCATTATTGAATACACATCAGTGGAATGGCGTATTAACAGGCTTAAAAACAGTATCTATTGAGAACCAGCCTCCTGTATTACCTGTGTTTTTTAGTTTTCGTGTGATGGTGGGTAGTGGATTGCTTATGTTATTGTTATCTCTGATAGCCATTTATTTAAGACTGAAAAAACGGCTGTATGACACGCGATGGTTTTTAATTAGCTCTGTATCATCTGCACCATTAGGTTTTATTGCTTTATGGTGTGGTTGGATAACGGCAGAGATGGGACGCCAACCTTGGATAGTCTATGGGTTGCTCAAAACAGCAGAGGCGGTTTCACCTGTTTCTTTGCGGGATGTGATGATCTCGTTTGTCCTAATGTTTATTGTGTACGGCATTATTTTTGGTTATTTTTATTTTTATTTCTTGCATAAGACTTTGCATAAAGGGCCTGGTGATATTATTAAAGATAAAGAAGAACCTCACCAACCTTTTCAATATATGCCTGTTTCTTCGCCGGAGAATCGCTCATGAACTGGCTTGCTCTTATATGGTGCGGCATTATTGCCTTTGGCGTGATTATGTATGTTATTTTAGGGGGCTTTGATCTCGGTATCGGCATTGTGTCGATTTTTTTTAAAGATGAAAAAGAACGCGATTTATTGATGAGCGCCATTTTGCCTGTTTGGGATGGAAACCAGACATGGTTAGTGTTCGGAGGTGCGACTTTATATGGTGCTTTTCCTGTGGCATTTAGCGCGATTTTGCCTCTCATGTATATTCCGATGTTGATGATGGTGATTGCCCTCTTGTTTCGTGGTGTGTCTTTTGAATTTCGCTTGAAAGCAATCAAGACCAAGCGTTTATGGGAATTCTGCATTTTCCTAGGGTCGGTGGTTGCAACGATGATGCAGGGATTTATTCTGGGAACATTTGTGCAGGGGTTTAATTTGTCTGCAACCGCAGGAAGTATAGAACAGTGGTTTAATCCATTTGGATTAGCTTGTGCGATTGCATTAGTATTTGGCTATGTATTATTAGGTTCAAATTTTCTTATTATTAAAACAGTCGGTACGTTGCAGAGAAAAAGCTATGCGTTATCAGGTAAGATTCAATATATTATTTTAGTAGCTTTTATTATGGTCAGTGTATGGTCGCCTTTTTTAGATCTTTCCATCTGGCAACGTTGGTTTAATCCAAATTATATATGTTATTTAGCTCTATTGCCTTTTTTAACGATGATTTTTTTAATTGTACATGGGATTGCGATCAGAAAAAAATATGAGTATCTCCCTTTTTGGAGTGCGATTGGCATGTTTTTAATGTGTTATTTGGGCTTTATTATTAGCAGTTATCCTTATATCGTGCCTCGGCAAATTACTTACAGAGAAGCAGCGGCTGATCAGTCATCTTTACTATTTATGTTGGTGGGTGTTTGTATTATGCTGCCGCCCTTGCTGTATTATACGTATTATTCTTATCGTATTTTTAGGGGTAAAGTCACGCAGATTGGATATTGAAGATGAAAAGAATTTTATGGTTTGTGGGTCTTTATAGTGCGACACTTGTTGGTTTCCTGTTGGTGCATTGTTTAATGCGGGTTATTGTCACGCAGCTTGCTTGAAAGGGGCAACTACAGTATCTTAGTGACAATATGTGAATTTTACGTTGCGCGATTTAGAAATGAGGAAAAAAGTGAGGAAAAAGGATCAATATGCTGATAGAGAAGCTCAAACTTATGAGCATCCTATCGCAAGTCGTGAGTTTATTTTAGATATACTCGCTGAACGTGACAGCCCTATTACGTATAATCAATTAATTAAAGAATTACATATCGTTGATTCTAATCAAAAAGAAGCTCTACGTCGCCGTTTATTAGCCATGGTGCGGGATGGCCAATTATTACAGAATCGGCGCGGCGCGTTTGGTTTAATCAATAAAATGGAGTTGATTAAAGGGTATGTCATTGGCCACAAAGACGGCTTTGGGTTTGTGGTACCTGATGAAGGCGGTGAGGATTTATTTTTGAGCGCTCGGCAAATGCGCACGGTGTTTCCGGGTGACGAAGTATTGGTGCGGACAGCTAATATTGATCATCGTGGTCGGCGAGAAGGCATGGTAGTGGAGGTATTGGTTCGCCATACGCGTGAATTGGTTGGGCGTTTTGTTTCAGAATCAGGGGCTTCGTTTGTCGAACCCTCTAATCAGCGCATTACACACGATATTTTAATTCCCCAAGATGCTCAGCTTAATGCTAAACAAGGCCAAATGGTGGTGGTTCAGATTATAGAACAACCCGGTCCAACGATGCGGCCTGTTGGTAAAATTATTGAAATTTTGGGTGACCACATGGCCCCAGGAATGGAGATTAACGTAGCCATTCGTAACCATGAGCTTCCATACGAATGGCCAGAAACAGTATTAACGGAAGCTGCGAAATTTAATTCTATTGTGCCTGAGAGTGATTTAAAAAACCGGCTTGATCTGCGTTCTTTGCCTTTTGTGACGATTGATGGCGAAGATGCGAAAGATTTTGATGATGCCGTTTATTGTGAACCGCGTCCTAAAGGAGGTTGGGTATTGTATGTGGCGATTGCAGATGTGAGCCATTATGTGAAGCCTAATACAGCGCTGGATGTAGAGTCACTCAACCGAGGTAATTCTGTCTATTTTCCAGGTGAAGTGATTCCGATGTTGCCAGAAGTATTATCTAATGAATTATGTTCATTGAAACCAGAGGTGAACCGGTTGACGCTGGTGTGTGAAATGGAGATTACATCGACAGGTAAAATCAAGCATTATCAATTTCATGAAGGCGTTATTTATTCGCACGCACGGCTGACTTACAATCAAGTCTATGCGATGGTGGAGCAGAAAGATGTTGGTTTGCAAGAACGATATAAAAAATTATTATCTCCTCTACAAGAATTATTCGCATTGTATCATGTATTACATACAGCACGTTTAAAACGTGGCGCGATTGATTTTGATTTACCTGAAACGAAAATTATTTTCGGGACCGATCGTAAAATTGAACGCATCGTGGCGTTACTACGTAACGATGCACATCGTTTAATCGAAGAATGTATGTTATGCGCGAATATTTGTGCGGCACGTTTTTTATCAGAGCATGAATGCCCAGGATTGTTTCGTGTTCATGAAGGGCCCATGCAAGTTAAATTAATCGATTTACGTAAATTTTTAGGCGAGTTAGGGCTTGCTTTGCCGGGTGGTGAAGAGCCTAAGCCGCGAGATTATGCTGAATTATTGAAAAAAGTAGCCTCTCGTCCCGATGCGCGCCTGATTCAAACAGTGTTATTGCGTTCGTTAAGTCAGGCGGTATACAGCCCAGAAAATAAAGGCCATTTTGGTTTGGCATTTGATGCGTATGCACATTTTACATCACCTATTCGTCGTTATCCTGATTTGTTAGTCCATCGTGCTATTCGAAAAATTTTACGTGGTGAACATCAGAAGGGTAATACAGATCCGAAGTTTGCAAAATACGGCGAGCATTGTTCGATGACAGAACATCGCGCGGATGATGCGACCCGCGAAGTTGTCGATTGGCTAAAATGCGAATTTATGCAGGATAAAGTGGGCGAAGAATACGATGGTATGATTACCAGCGTGACAGGCTTTGGATTATTCGTTGAACTTAAAGAAATTTATGTGGAAGGACTAGTGCATATTAGCATGCTGCGTAATGATTATTATCAATTTGACCCTGTTAAACATGCTTTATCAGGAGAGCGTACAGGAAAGCGTTATCGTTTAGGTGATACCGTGCATGTTAAAGTGGTGCGTGTTGACTTGGATCAAAAACAAATTGATTTTGTAGTGACGGATGCGCTAGAAGAAACTCGGTCATTAAAAAAAGGTGGAGTTAAAAAGAAACGCGAGAAAGAGAATTTTAAGAAAACAGTTAAATCAAATTCAAAAAGAAAACAAAAATCAAAGAAAAATTCTTTATGACAGATGAAATTTTTATTTTTGGGTTTCATCCCGTTGAAGCTTTATTAACAAAACAACCTGAAAAAATTATCTATCTGGCTATATTAAGCGAACGTGCAGATCAGAAAATGCAGATGATAATTGCGCTCGCAGAACAGAACGGCATTCAAATAAAATTCATGAAACGAGCCGTGCTCGATCAATTAACACAGAATGCGAATCATCAAGGCATAGTCGCTTTTTGTCAGCCAGCAAAGCGTTATACAGAACAGGATTTACCTGTATTATTAAAAAATCTCACACAGCCTGCTTTTCTGCTTATTTTAGATGGCATTCAAGATCCGCATAATTTAGGCGCGTGTTTGCGTAGCGCAGATGCAGCAGGTGTGACAGCCGTGATTGCACCGAAAGATAAATCCGTTGGTTTAACGCCTACCGTTTGCAAAGTGGCGAGCGGTGCAGCAGAGTCTGTGCCTTTTATTCAAGTGACGAATTTAGCGCGCACTTTGCGTTTTTTAAAAGAACAAGCAATTTGGGTTTTTGGCGCAGATGATGATGCAAAACAAACTGTCTATCAAGCTGATTTGAAAGTATCTTTAGCATTAGTTTTAGGCGCGGAAGGCGATGGTATGCGCCGCTTGACCCGCGAACATTGCGATTTATTATTGCGTATCCCCATGCAAGGCGCTGTTTCCAGCTTAAATGTATCCGTGGCTGCAGGAGTTCTTTTATTTGAAGCAGTGCGGCAGAGGGGAAGCGTATAGATATGAAAGTTCGTTATCCGCAAACAAAGCGTGATATACTTTGTTTGCGGATAAGAGGTTTCTGAATCTCGTTATCCGCTATTTGAGTGTGTTAAACTATCTTTGCGGATAAGAGAGAGGAGGATGCGATGAAGTTTATTGGCCGCGATCAAGAGCTTTATAGTTTAAATCAGATGTATAAAATTAAAGAAAGTAAATTGGCAGTGTTATATGGTAGAAGAAGAGTGGGGAAAAGCTGTTTAGTCACCCATTTCATGCAGGATAAAAAACATCTTTATTTTGAGGGGTTAGAACAAGGAAGAACAAAAGCACAGATAGCTCAATTTGTGTTTGATTTAAGCAAACAAGTCAATGACGAAATTCTGAAACAAGTTAAGTTAGATTCTTGGGAACCTATACTGGATTATTTAACTAAATTTTTTTCGCAAAGCAAAGAGAAATACATTTTATTCTTAGATGAATTTCAGTGGTTAGCTGCGAACCAATCCAGACTAGTCAGCCTATTAAAAAAATATTGGGATCAGCAGTGGAGCAAACAAAATGTGATGGTTATTTTATGTGGCTCAGTGTGTTCTTATATGACAAAGAGAGTGATTTCATCAAAGGCTCTTTATGGTAGAATTCATTGGGAGCTTTGTTTGCAGCCACTTGACCCAATCGAATCTTATCATCTTTTAGGCGCGAAAAGAAATAGAGATGAGGTGTTGCAATATTTACAAATTTTAGGAGGAATTCCAAAGTACCTTAAGGAGGTTGATACTCGGAAATCCTTTGATCAAAATATTAATAGCTTGTTATTTACCAAGAACGGCATATTAGTAAATGACTACAGTAAAATATTTTATAGTCAATTTAAAGAATATCATACTTATGAAACTATTGTTCGGTATTTGAAAGATCAACCCAGAACATTGGATGAGATAGCATCCAAATTAAAAATTTCATCAGGTGGAGGAATGAAATCGTATTTAGAGAATTTAGAAAAAGCATTATTTTTGACGAGTTACATACCTTATAATAAAAAGCCTAATAGCAAAATCAAGAAATATAAATTAACTGATGAATATCTACGATTTTACTTTAAGTATGTAGAACCGCACATCAAACTTATTTCAGTTAATCGCACAAGAAATCTTTTTGAGCAATTAGTGAAGCCTGTTTGGAACGCATGGCTGGGGTTTGCTTTTGAAAATTATTGTCTTAAGAATGCGATGTATCTGGCAAAAATCATGGGATTTGAAAGTCATGTTGTACAATGGGGACCTTATTTTCAACGTGGTGATGAAGGATTTCAAATTGATTTGATTTATTTGCGTAATGATAAAGTAGTAACTTTGTGTGAAATAAAATATTCTGAAAAAGAAGTGCCTATTGCTGTTGTGCATGAAGTAAAAAAGAAATGTGCTTTAATAGAAGTACCTCGGGGATATACACTTGAAACAGCTCTAATTTCACGATTCGGCCCTGAAAAGGCATTACGCGAGCTGGATTATTTTCATCATTATGTGGAAGCTGTGGATTTTTTTGCATAGAGTCTAAACCAAAGCACCCTTGTTAAAATATATTCTGAAAAGGAGAAATAAAATGACTGAATTACAAAATAAACGCTGCCTTGCATGTGAAAGCGGCGTTAAGCCACTTGAACAAAAAGATATGGCTCAATGGTTAAGTCAAATATCCAATTGGACACTGAATAGTAAGGCGATTGAACTGAGTCGTCGTTTTACTTTTAAAAATTTTTATCACACCATGGCTTTTGTCAATGCTATTGCATGGATGGCGCATCAAGAAAATCATCATCCTGATATGGAAATAGGTTATAATTATTGCCTTGTGAAATATTCTACTCATACAATAGGTGGTTTGTCAGAAAATGACTTTATCTGTGCAGCAAAAGTAGATGGATTGAGTTGCTCAAACATATAAAAGAGATAATAAAAATACTTATGTTATGTATGTTAGCAAAATGGAGAAATCAATGACTATTCCTGAAATAAGCGTGCAAGAATTAGAGGCTCTGCGAAAAGCGGAGGCTAATATTTTTATTCTCGATGTGCGAAACCCAGATGAATATGCAATTTGTAATTTAGCAGGCCATCTTATTCCACTGAAAGAACTGCCTTCGCGTCTCTCTGAACTTAATCTTGATCAGCCTATTATTGTGCATTGCCATGCGGGTGGCCGTTCACGGCGGGCGACTGAATTTTTAATCCAATATGGATTTAAAGATGTGCGCAATTTGCGTGGTGGAATAACCGCCTGGGCAAATGAAATTGATCCCACTATGTCAAAATATTAATGACAAAAATACTCATGATAGCATTGGGTTTTTTAAGTTAACTCGTATTTCAAGGAGGTAGATTATGAAATCTCTATTAAAATTAAGTATTTTTTCTTTGTTATTGCTTTTTAGCAGCATCTTATTTGCAGGCAGCGAAGATTGGAAAGGCATTTTCACTATACAAAATTCAACAGGCGCTCAAGATACTATCACACATACCCCTACCGATCTTGTTGTCTTTTCCACGGTTTATACAAAAAAATTTGCTTTCAGCGGAGGCGAGATTTATTTAAATGGCTTTTCTCCAACACAAGATGGAGTCTTGGATGTCAATATGAAAATTGAAGAGTTCACAGAACAAGTGAAAAAATTTGGAGTGATTGTTAATCAACAAGTTACGCCTGGTGCGACCTATTCATAATTTCTATTTTATAATATGAGATTGTTGTCTTGATTAAAAAATCCATGATGTAGGATTAACAATTGCTTCATTGTATAGTAGAGATCTTAAGCCTCTAGCCATACGAATAATCCACCAAATGATGCTCAAAAGTAATAAGGCTATACCGATTACGTATGGACATAATGCAAGAGATACAACAGTATACAAAATTCCAATCCAAAATGATCGAATTACGTATTGATAATGTGATTTTAAAATCGTTTTAGCATCATTTTGAAAAACATAGGCAAATATGACTCCGACAATAATAGGAAGCACGGGTAATACAGTGGAGAAAGTATAGAGAATATAGATTCCATAAATGACTTTTTTCGTTACCGAATCTTCGGATTCCTGCTGGGTGATTACATTATGCATGTGATGGCCTCTGAATGCTAAATATGTATTAAAAAAATCAATTGTAGGGAAAATTTCATAATTTTGCCTTTAATAGTTGAATATTTTTGATAGTGTATTCTTCAAAAATGGCTAAATTTTCTTTCATATTGTTTTAATCTCTAATGCTAATTTGCGGAGGAGGTGGGATTCGAACCCACGTAGGAGCGTTAGCCCCTCATCCGATTTCGAGTCGGTGCCGTTATGGCCGCTTCGGTACCCCTCCTGAAAAGCTTGGCGATTATAGCCCTATTGACCCATCGTATTCAATTCGGGTGGTGTAAGATCAACGGGGGTGGTGCTGTTTGGATATTCTTTCTCTGATACAGGATAGTGTGCGGTGATTGTAGAGGAAGAAACCCCTGGAGGGATTTTTAAAGGCGGTACACTTTTGGCTTTTAAATAATCTGTATCGCGATTTTGAATAACATTGTGATTGCCGTGGAAAGAGCAAGCCGCCAGGGTCAATATAGACAACATAAGAGAAAATAGTTTTAAAGAACGCATAGTTAACCTTTTTATTTACATTATTATCTTTTCGTGCAGGACGCCTGTTTCAAAAAGCGCTTCTCGCAATTCTACATGATATTTTGAGTCTAACGGTAGCAATGGCAACCGAATACCCGATGGAACACGCCCCATTTCATGCAACGCCCATTTAGTCGGCACTGGGTTTGTTTCCAGGAATAATTTTTTATGCAGTGGCATTAATTCTGCATGCAATTTTTCTGCCAGAGCTTTATTGCCTGCCAAGGCCGCCTCGCAAAACTCATGCATTTTACGCGGTGCAACATTCGCTGTCACGGAAATGATACCTTTTGCGCCATTTAAGATTAAATTAAGTGCCGTGGGGTCATCTCCGCTATAAATAGGGAAATCTTTGCCGCAAAGTTGTGCAATTTGAATAGCGCGATCCAGGTTGCCTGTGGCTTCCTTAACGCCAATAATAGTTTGAATTTTAGATAACTTCTGGACTGTTTCGGGTAAAAGATCACTCGCTGTACGTGTAGGAACATTATATAAAATAATCGGTAAAGTCACTGCTTCAGCAATGGTTTTATAGTGTTCATAGAGGCCGTTTTGTGAAGGTCTAATGAGGTAAGGGGTCACAATCAGCGCTGCATCTGCACCTGCTTTTTTTGCATCGCGCGTGAGTTCTATCGTTTGTTGGGTGGAAGCCGTGCCTGTGCCTGCGATGACTGGGATACGTTTTGCAACTTGTTCAACGACACTTGCAATAATAGCGTATTTTTCATCTGGCGTGAGTGTGGCGGATTCTCCCGTGGTGCCAGCGACAACCAGTGCGTCTGTGCCTGAGGCAATATGCCATTCGATTAAATCATGCAGTGATTGCTTGTCAATAGACCCGTCTTTTTGCATAGGGGTCACTAGTGCGACCATACTGCCCGTGAACATAGCTGCTTCCTCTTTAATAAGGAAGTGATTGTAGCATTATTAGCTCTATTTTCTATGTTTTTTTGTGCAAGGCCGCTATACTTCTGGCAATTATTTTCGAAAGGCAAAAATCATGTATTCACTATCCTGGGCAGATCGACTCTGGGGCAAGCAAGCGAAATGGGCATATTTGCTATGCGCTGCCGTTATTTTATTATTCACGCTATTGGGCAGTCGTGAGATTTGGACACAAGAACATCGCTGGAGCGATATTGTGTATGGCATGTTTTATTCCCATGATTTTTTGCATCCGCGATTGGATGGAAATGATTATTATGATAAACCATTACTGTCTTATTGGTTAGTTGCAGGGGTTGCGATTGTTATTGGCGATTTAAACACATGGGCAATGCGTATTCCTTCGGCTTTAGCAGGGTTACTCGCCATTGGGTCAATTTATTATCTGGGTACTTATTTAAAAGATAAAAGATTGGGTTTGTTAGCAGGCTGGATGTTACTCACGACATTTTATTTTATTTTTTGGGCGCGTACGAGCAGTACAGATATGCTCAACATGGCAGGCTCGCTTTTTGCTGTCGCATGGTATTTTTCCAGGAGACAGCAAACGCATTTATTTAATTATATTATTTTCTTTTTGATTCTTGCATTAACTGCATTATGCAAAGGATTAGTAGGCCCAATGGTCGCTATTCTAGCGATTCTCCCGGATATGTTATTGCAGGATAACTGGAAAAAACATCTGAATCTACGTGTATGGGTAGGAATGATACCTGCGTTGATTATTTATGGGTTACCTTTTTGGGCGTCAACCCATTTTAGCATTCAGGGTTATAGAGAAAATGGGTTATATGAAGTGTATCGGGAAAATATTATGCGGTATTTCCATCCGTTTGATCACAAAGACCCGATTTACACTTATTTTTTGTATTTGCCTATTTATTTATTACCCTGGACGTTTTTCTTTGTGCCTGCTTTAATTTCTCTTAAATCACGTTGGAGTTTATTATCAAAAAATTCTAAATGGATGATTTATTCGACAGCATTATTATTTTTATTTTTTACTTTAAGCGGATCACGCCGTAGTTATTATGTATTACCTATCGTGCCTTTTGCTATTTTATTAACAGCCGATTGGATTTTGTCAAGCCCTGGTGCTATTAAACGATACCAATGGGCAGGACGCGTAGCCATTATTTCTTTTATTTTATTTTTTTTAAATTTTGGGGTGTTGCAACCACTGTACTATTCAAAAAACAGTGTTAAACATTTTACGATGGCTCTAAAGACAGAAGCTGTGAAAATTAAACCATGGTCTACATGGAAATTTGTTTTGTTGGATGCTGAAAGTAAAATACCTTTTTATTTGCATTTGCCACCTGACATCAAAAATAACAGCGTCATAGGAGATAGGGAAAAACAAACAAAAACAGCATTACTGAAAGCCTGGCCAATTTTAAAAAATTTACCTAAAGATACTATTTTTATTACTCGAAAAATATATTTGTCTTTTCTGAAAAATATATTCAGAAATTATAGTAGGATTGAACTAAAGCCTGATGGATTTTTTAATAAAGATAATATTGATTCGCCGGTGGCTTTTATTCCCAGATAATACTTGTAAAAAATAGGAAAACTTCTTATTATTTTATGGATTGTTAATTTAAAGGGATATTTATGACAGATCATTCTTTACAGAAATTAGAAGAGAAAATCATGGCATTACTCACAAGGCTCGATGGGTTACGTGCTGAGGTGAGCCAATTAAAGACAGAAAATGCCGTTTTTAAAATGGAAAAAATAGATTACGCTAAACGATTACACGAATTAATTGCATTATTAGATTCAATAGATCCTCTCGAAGAGAATAAATTAATACGAACGAGCCTGCGAGAAGAATTGCCAGAGCTGGAAGAGCTTTCGCTGAGCTAATTTATGTCACAGTGCAAGAAATATTTCCATCCATCACTTGTAGATTGAGTTCCTCCCCTTTTTTCACTTGCTTAACAGAATGCACTATATTTTTATCTTTCTGCGTTGCGATAGAAAAACCGCGTTTTAAAGTTGCAAGCGGACTTAGCGCATCTAATTTGGCGGCAGCATTTGTCAGCGATTGTTGCCGCAGCAGCATGGAGTTTGTTATTTTATTTTGCAATCGCTGCAATTGAAATAATAATTGTTGTTGCAATGTTTGAATACGATGATGAGGATGTCGTTGCTGTAACTGTGCGGCACACCAGTCAAGCTGTTGTTGAAATTGTTGAAATCTTTGAGTCAGTAAACGCGAAAAATGCTTTTGTGTTTGTGTAATAGATAGCAGCAATTCGTTCGTATCGGGTGTCACTAATTCAGCCGCCGCAGAAGGTGTAGGGGCGCGTACATCTGCTACGAAATCCGCAATCGTAAAATCAATTTCATGGCCCACGCCTGTAATGACAGGTAATTCGCTTGCATAAATTGCATAGGCAACTTTTTCTTCATTGAATGACCATAAATCTTCAAGCGAACCACCCCCACGCGCGAGAATCAGTACATCTACCTCTTGGCGTTGGTTGGCTATTTGAATAGCATTCACAATCTGTGTTGCTGCTAATTCACCTTGTACAGGCGTTGGATAAATAATAATAGAGGCTGCTGAAAATCGCCGTTTCAGAACATGCAAAATATCACGGATCGCCGCGCCTGTTGCAGAGGTAACAACTCCGATTGTTTTAGGGAAGGCAGGTAATGGTTTCTTATGCGCCGCATCAAATAATCCTGCTTGTAATAACCGTTTTTTTAATAATTCAAATTCTTTTTGTAATTGGCCAATACCCGCTTCTTCCAAATGTTCGATTAATAACTGAAACTCACCACGACCTTCATACAAGCTCACCCGTGCTCTAGCGAGCACCTGCATACCGTTTTGTGGCGTAAAATTTAAACGAGAATTTTGCGGTCTAAACATAGCGCAACGAACTTGTGCTGTGGCATCTTTCAGCGAAAAATACCAATGTCCTGAATGCGGTGCCGCAAAATTGGATATTTCACCTTCAACCCAAAGCGTGAAAAAATTTTCTTCTAATAATAAACGCACATCGCGGTTTAAGCGGCTAACGGTATAAATTTCTTGGGTGTGGCTAATATCAATGGTATTCATAGAACTAACTACTTAGAAAATTTGCTATTGTACTATGATAAACGTATGCTAGCATTGTTCTCTCAATATCCCTACCATAATAATTGCAACTCCAAATTCTGCTTCACAAAAACAAAGCTATATCATTGACTTTTTATCAAATTGTGGAGACAATAAAAGTGAAAATCACGTATGACCCTAAAAAAAGAAAACAGACATTAGAAGATCGCGGGTTAGATTTTAAAGATGCTTCTTTTATTTTTAAAGACGCTATATACGAAATCGAAGATACAAGAAAAGATTACCAAGAAAAAAGAATAATAGCAGTAGGTCATTTTAAAGAACGTATGATGATTATTGGTTATGTGCAACGTGGTGATAAAAAACACATATTTTCAATGAGGAAAGCGAATGAACGCGAAATTAAAAAATATCAAAAGCAATTTGAAGAAAGTTGATGCTCATAAAATAAAAAAAATAGAGTATGATGAATTACCTGAATTGACAGATGAGATGTTTAAGCGAGCAGTTTATAAAGTCAACGGTATCATCAAGCCAGCTCCCCAACGGCGCGGAATACAGAAAAAACCTACCAAAGTGGCTTTAAATGTAAGATTACCTCGTCAGGTTGTTGATTATTTCAAATCTGAAGGACGTGGATGGCAAACTAAAATGGGACATGCTCTTCTTGAGTGAATAAAAAAACATCCTCATTCTCCTTCTTCTCATCCATAAACGACAGCTACAACGGCTATATTTATATAAGCCAATACACTGTATAATGCGATGTTAATTTTAACTAGTTATTAGAGGAATTAACCATGCTGCGTATGGTTCAAGAAGCATTAACGTTTGATGATGTATTATTATTACCTGCTGAATCCCATGTATTACCGAAAGACGTTGATTTAAAAACAAAATTAACGCGGGATATTACCCTCAATATTCCATTAATCTCTGCCGCAATGGATACAGTGACAGAAGCTCGGCTGGCAATAGGCATTGCTCAGGTCGGTGGCATGGGTATTTTGCATAAAAATATGAGCATTGAGCAGCAGGCGGCTGAGGTGCGTAAAGTTAAAAAATTTGAAAGCGGTGTGGTGAAAGACCCCATCACTGTTTCGCCAAACACAACTGTGCGTGAAGTATTAAATATTATTAAAGCGTTTAATTTTCATGCCTTGCCTGTTGTGGAGGAAAATCAGCAGCTGGTTGGCATCGTCACCAGCCGAGATTTACGTTTTGAAACTAATCTCGATCAGCCTGTTTCGCAAATTATGACGACCAAAGAACGCCTGGTCACTGTCAAGGAAGGCACCGATCGTGAAACTGTGCGTCATCTTTTACATAAACATCGCATTGAAAAAGTACTCGTTATTAATGATCATTTTCAATTGCGCGGTATGTGTACTGTGAAAGATATACTAAAAGAGCAAGAACAACCGTTTGCTTGTAAAGACCAATCAGGCCAATTACGTGTTGGCGCGGCAGTGGGTGTGGGCGCTGAAGCGGATGAACGTATCGCGGCGTTGGTCGAGGCGGGTGTTGATATTCTAGTGGTTGATACGGCACACGGTCATTCAAAAGGTGTGATTGAACGTGTTCGGTGGATTAAAAAACAGTATGGGGCAATCCCTGTGATTGCGGGGAATATTGCCACAGCTGATGCTGCATTAGCTTTAGCTGATGCAGGAGTGGATGCTGTCAAAGTGGGTATTGGCCCTGGTTCCATTTGTACAACGCGCATTGTTACGGGGGTCGGTGTGCCACAAATGACGGCTATTTCGAATGTGAGTGCAGCACTGAAAAATACAGCGATTGCAATCATTGCGGATGGCGGCATACGTTACTCAGGCGATATTTGCAAGGCTATCGCTGCGGGTGCAACAGCCGTCATGATTGGTAGCTTATTTGCGGGCACAGAAGAATCACCGGGTGAAGTAGAACTTTATCATGGGCGTTCTTATAAAGCGTATCGAGGGATGGGTTCTCTCGCAGCCATGGCGCAACGAAACGGCTCAAGTGATCGTTATTTCCAGGACGGGATGACGTCATTGGATAAATTGGTTCCTGAGGGCATAGAAGGACGAGTGCCGTATAAAGGCAGTATTATGACTATTATTAGTCAACTCATGGGAGGTTTACGTTCAGGAATGGGTTACACAGGCTGCGCAGATATTCAGAGCCTCAGAACAAAACCCGAGTTTGTGCGTGTGACGAGTTCGGGCGTACGTGAAAGCCATGTGCACGATGTGCAAATTACGAAAGAGGCTCCTAATTATCAGATAGGCGAGGCTTTATAAATGACAGGTACTAATATACATGAGAAACGTATTCTCATTCTTGATTTCGGTTCGCAATATACCCAATTGATTGGTCGTCGTATTCGCGATATTGGGGTGTATTGTGAAATTCATCCTTATTTGATGATAGAGGAAAAAATTCGGGCATTTCGGCCGAATGGAATTATTTTATCAGGAGGACCTGAGAGTGTTATAGAAAATAATACTATACGTGCCCCGGAAATAATTTTTAAATCGGGTTGTCCTGTGTTAGGTATTTGTTATGGGTTGCAGACCATGGCAGTGCAGTTAGGGGGGCAGGTGATGCAAGGTACTCACCGCGAGTTTGGTTACGCGCAAGTTCAAATAAAAAATAAATCGCGTTTATTAAATGGTATTGAAGATCAGATGGCGCAAGACATGACATCTTTACTCGATGTCTGGATGAGTCATGGGGATCATGTTTCGGTATTGCCGCCTCAATTTTCTATTATTGCAAGTTCTAATAGCTGTGAAATAATCGGGATAGCAGATGAAGAGCGGCATTTTTATGGCTTGCAATTTCATCCTGAAGTATCTCATACCCGCCAAGGATTACGGATTTTAGAGCGCTTTGTTTTGGATATTTGCGGGTGCAAAAGAGTTTGGACCACTCAAACTATTCTCGAAGAATCTATCCAAAAGATGAAAGATCAAGCAGGTCAAGATTTCGTTATTCTTGGTTTATCGGGCGGCGTTGATTCGTCTGTTGTGGCTGCTTTATTGCACCGAGCGATTGGCGAACAATTAGTGTGTGTTTTTGTTGATACGGGGTTACTGCGTTTAAATGAGGCACAGGAAGTAC
Organism: Gammaproteobacteria bacterium; assembly: GCA_041690995.1. Lineage (GTDB taxonomy): Bacteria > Pseudomonadota > Gammaproteobacteria > DSM-16500 > DSM-16500 > UBA4722. Next base: position 53,826 of record JBEPVM010000004.1, read on the forward strand.
AAGCCTTATTTGCAAACCATATCGGGATTCGTTTAATTACTGTGAATGCGGCAGATCGATTTTTTGCAGCATTGGCAGGCATTACAGATCCTGAGGAAAAACGTAAAGCAGTCGGGAAATTATTTATTACTATTTTTGAGGAAGAGGCTAACAAACTTAAAAACGCGAAATGGTTAGCCCAAGGCACTATTTATCCTGATGTCATTGAATCCATAGGTACGAGTGTGGGCGGTAAAATACATACGATTAAATCACATCATAATGTAGGCGGGCTGCCTGAAAAAATGAATTTAAAATTAATGGAGCCACTACGCGAGTTATTTAAAGACGAAGTGATTAAGCTGGGGATTGAATTAGGGCTGCCTTATGATTTAGTGTATCGTCACCCTTTTCCAGGGCCGGGTTTAGCTGTTCGAATCTTAGGTGAAGTTAAAAAAGAATATGCGGATACACTGCGTTGCGCAGATGCTATCTTGATTGAAGAGCTACATAAGAACGAACTGTACTATAAAGTAACCCAGGCATTTGTGGTTTTTTTGCCGGTAAAATCTGTGGGTGTACTGGGTGATGCGCGGCATTATGATCATGTCGTTGCGATTCGCGTTGTGGAGAGCGTTGATTTTATGACGGCACATTGCACTCGTTTGCCTGCTGAATTTTTAGAAAAAGTATCCAATAGAATAACGAATGAAGTGCCTGGGATTTCTCGTGTGGTATATGATCTTTCCAGCAAACCGCCAGCCACTATTGAGTGGGAATAATGATTTCTGCGGATGATCTTCATTGGATGAGTCATGCGCTGCAGTTAGCCGAATTCGCCCTCACACAGCAAGAAGTGCCTGTCGGAGCGGTGCTCATTTCAGAAAATTCTATTATTGGGGAAGGATCAAACGGTCCGATTAGTTTATGTGACCCTACCGCACATGCAGAAATTATCGCGCTGCGGCAAGGCGCGCGTTATCTTAATAATTATCGTTTAATTAATTCTACATTGTACGTCACATTGGAGCCTTGTATCATGTGCATCGGCGCTATTGTTCATGCGCGCATAAAACGCGTGGTGTATGGTGCGCGTGATTCGAAAGCAGGCGCTGTGGTGAGTGCGTTTGATTTCGGTACCGCTCAAAAATTAAATCATAAAGTTTTATACGAAGGTGGCGCACTCGAAAAACAATGTGGAAAAATACTCAGTGATTTTTTTCAAGCGCGAAGGAGATAATTTTATCAAGAAAAAAACAATACTATTATTATTTATTAGCTATTTTTTGAAACTCTCAATAGGGATTGCTGCAGAATTACCTCATATCCCAACTACATTAAAAAATAGCCGACAATTATTACGCGTGTTAACTCCTGAATGGAATTCAACGCAAGGCGTTTTAACTTATTACGAACGCACTTCACTACATCAACCATGGCATCAAGTCGGCCAAGCTATTCCTGTTGTTGTGGGAAAAAATGGTATGGCGTGGGGTAAAGAATGGATAAACCAATCTGGTAAGATAAAAAAAGAAGGCGATGGACGATCACCAGCCGGTATTTATTCTTTGGGAAGTGCTTTTGGATTTGCATCTGATTCTCGTGCAATAACGCAAACGAATTGGCCTTATTTTCCTTTAAAAAAATCGAGTATCTGTGTCGATGATGAAACATCACCTTATTATAATCAACTGATGGACAGGGCGAGTGTATCGCATTGGAATCCGAAAACACGCGGAGAATATATGCTACATTTTTCGCCTGAATATACTTGGGGTGTTGTGATTCAATACAATAAAAATAATAAAAAAGGCGCAGGCTCTTGTATTTTTATGCATGTTTGGAAAAATCATTCTCAAGGCACGGCGGGTTGTGTTGCAATGGCACAAGATAACTTGATTCAATTACTGCGCTGGCTCAATCCAGCGAAAGTACCAGTGATTGCTTTGTTTCCGCAAGGTGTTTATCATCCGTTACAAAATAAATGGGAAAACAGTGACTGAGAATGTTGCGGGCGTTAAAGAAAATTTAAGAAATTAAAAATTACTTTCAACTAGCGAATTAATAGATTATTTTTGTCAGACATTCTTTAACTCTATTGTGTTTGATAATACAATTAATATATCATATACACCGTTCAAGATACCTTACTTATTGTCTGATTCTTCGGGTTTTTTAACTGAGCGTAAAAAAATGGAAGCTGCACTGAAAGAAGCTAAATTAAAAGCAAAAGAAGCGCGCTGCGCGCACCTTGAATTTTTAGCTACTATGAGCCACGACATTAAAATACCATTAGCAGGTATCATTGGCACGGCTGATTTATTGTTGACTCGTATCACGCAAGAAGAAGATAAAAAATTTATGGAAAACATTCTTCTGGCGGCTCGGCAGCTCATGCTATTTTTTGATAATTGCTTAGAAGTCGCTAAAGCTGATGATGTAAGCACTGTTTCAGCCACGGAGAAATTTGAGATCAGATTACTTCTTGAAGAGATAGCAAAGTTATTTCGACCAGCGATTGAAAATAAGAAATTAAAATTGCATCTGCATTTTGATGAAAAATTACCTGATTACGTCATAGGAAACCGTGCCAGTTTGTATCGTGTTTTGATGAATTTAGTGGGAAATGCTGTCAAATTTACTCAAACAGGTTCTATTACACTGAGCGTGGCCTGTAGTGAAAAATCTACGTCTCAAGAAGTCATTGCTAAATTCACCATAACAGATACAGGGATAGGTATTCCAAAAGATAAGCATGCTAAAGTTTTTGAACGCTTTACGAAATTAGCGGCGTCCCACACAACAGGCATGGAGAACACAGGCAGTGGTCTCGGGTTGTATCTGGTAAAAAAATATGTCGCTCTCATGAGCGGTGAAATACACCTGATTAGCGAAGAAAATAGAGGCACTCAGATGATAGTCGCTGTTCCTTTAGTTATTCCTTTGTTAACGCCCGCAGATTATATGGAAAATGTATTAACAAAAAATGCTCTTTCTCTATCTGCACAGCATTATTTTCATTCTGAAAGAAAGCGATTAAATTCAACAATACAGGTGTTAGTGGTTGAAGATGTTGAGATTGCGCAAAGGCTGGAAGAATTTGTATTAACTTCTCTGGACTGTCAAGTCGATATAGCAAGTACGGGTGCCGAAGCTATAGAATTATTTAAGTTAAAAAAATACGATTTGGTTTTTATGGATTTAGGGTTGTCTGACATGACAGGATATAGTATTACCCAAAATTTTCGAAAAATAGAAAAAGATGCAAATTCTCTACGCGGACCTGCGCTTATTATTGCTCTTACAGCCGATATGACAAAAACAATTAAACAAGTTTGTCTGGATTCAGGAATGAATGATGTACTCAGTAAGCCTTTATTAAGGACGCAAGCAGAAATGGTTGTGAGTCATTTTGCTAGTGCCGATATTGTGTAGCCTATAGAACGATAGTTTTTTTAGAATTGATTATCGCCAACATTAATTTATTTTTCCTATTAGCTATTAGAATGAATACCATTCAATAAATGAAAGAATAGTGAAAGATCAGCTAAATATTTTGTAAGATTAATGCTTACTATTTATTGCTTTTCATCTTAGAAGAAAATACTATGCCTGCCGACAAGTTGCATTATTAAGAATTATTCAAACTTAAGTTTCTATTGTAGATAAAGCGATAGCTATTAAAAAAAATTATGGAGACATTAAATGCTTAGACAAGAATCAGAAGAAAGCAATGCCTTAGAAGAAGTTTCTAATTATTATCTGGATACAAATCATTTACCCACACGCACTTATGAAATGTATAAGCAAGCAGTGATGCTGTCAGTTGCAATATCTGGCGCGGGGTTGTACATCGTGATCGCTGATAATTATGTTAACCGAATAAGAGGATTATATGGTGATGATACGTTTGAACCCATTCATTATATTTTGGGGAATTGCCTCGGCAGTTTAGTTGTTCTCTATAATTCAACTGATATTTTTCTCACTGCCCGAGATAATGAAGTAGTACCTTCTGAATTATCTGACGTACTGGACAACCCATTTTCTTCAAAATGGGCAAGGCGCGCTCGCGATGCAGCCATCGTGTTTTTTTCTGCTCTTTCATCCGTACCACTTTCTATAGCTAGTATCACTCATCCTGCTCAATGGATGTCGCCAGAACTTATTTATACACAAGCGGTGGTGACTGAAATAGACAATACATTGCTGCATTTTCCCCCCATTTATCTGGCGTTACAGAACCGTGCTTTTCGTTTCCCCGTATTACCATTTGAGCTTATATACCAATATTGTTGTTATAGGCAGACTCAAGAAGATCAAAACAGAATTGATAGAAATCAAGTATACTCTTTTCTTAAGCAAAGGCTGATTACTCAATTAGACGCAGCGCAAAAAAAAATTATATTACAGCATATTAGGATTAGACGTAGCCCACGGGACTTTAACGTTTATATCAGCACTCTGTTAGAAACAATTATTCGGGGCGAAGCAGACGGAGATATGGAAAATAATAGAAGCAGCACTGCTGTTGCATTACCAAGATTAATGGCGATCTTGGACTACGCCCCACCATACGATCCATCAAAAGAACAGACGACAACAGAAACCTGCTTACTTCTACCGCCTTTTCTTTATGGAGCGGGTGCACTTTTGGTGACACTGGGCGCTATTGGCTATTTGGCCGAGCCTGTGAATGCAGTGACAGAGTGGACAGGCAGCGAAAAAGAAGGGTTGCTTTTAAGTTTTGCTCCTATGTATTTTTTCACGGTGCTGCTGATTTATTTTGGCGGCAATTCCATGCAGAGAACCCAGCATTATCTGACATCGTGGGAAGAAGATCAGGTAAAAATGCCACTCGAATTCAGGTTATATTATTCAAAGCTAGCTTTCATATCTCTGGTGGGACTATGTTATTTAAGCGTGTTCTCTTATGCTGGCGCAAGCGAGATGATTTATACCAATTTCTCAGACAAACAATATGATGACATCCGTCCTCTGTTGCTGCTTTTTGCAAAAACGGGCATTCCATTTTTAACATTCACAGCAATGATTGATTTTACGCGTTTACTCATGGGCAAATTCGCGCTTCATTGCGGGGATAATAACAAAAAAATGATGATGCAACTCAATACGATGATTAACCAAATGAAAACGGTGGGGATTCCTCTGATGAATGGAGAAAAATTAATAACTTCATTAGAGCAATTAAGAGATGATCAACTTCACCAGTTTGGTATCAATCAAGAAATGCTGCGCGGTGCAAAAGCTCAATTAGTTGCTATTAATAAGAGGCAATCATCCAGTAATAGACGATTATCTGATTTCTCCAGGGAAGATACTCTTTTGTTACAAGAAGAAGCTGCTACTCCAATTACCTCGATGCCTAAGCGATCATCTTATTGCGGGTGCTTTTCTCGGTTATTTAATCGTTTTTCGAGCAGTAAAGATAATAGCCGTGAAAGACCTTTACGATATGGTAGCACTGGCACCACCATTAATTTTAAGAGCCCTTGAGTGTTAAGATAAGAAATTTATTTACAATTCAAAAAGTAAATCATATATTTTTTATGAGCCAGTTTTTAAAACTCTCATGTATTTTTATGCATATTTGGAAAAATCCTTCTCATGATCGCTTTTTTTCCACACGGTTCAGATAAATTGATATTAAGTTTGAGCTTAACAAAATAACTCATCAAATAATTTTTAAGAAAGATAACTTTTATTACCAAAAATAATGAAATAGCAATAGCAAAATCAGCTAAATATTTTGTGAGATTAACGCGTATTATTGGTTGCTTTTTATCTTACAAAAAAATACTATACTTTCCGAAAATTTGCGTTATTAAAAATTATTCAAACTCAAGTTTCTATTGTATATAAACCGATAGCTATTAAAAAAATTATGGAGACATTAAATGCTTAGACAAGAATCAGAAGAAAGCAATGCCTTAGAAGAAGTTTCTAACTATTATCTGAATACCACTCATTTACCGACACGTACTTATGAAATGTATAAGCAAGCAGTGATGCTGTCAGTTGCAATATCTGGCGCTGGGCTCTATATCGTGATCGCGGATAATTATGCTAACCGAATGAGAGGACTATATGGGGATGATACATTTGCACCCATTCATTATATTTTGGGGGTTTGCCTGTCCAGTTTAACCGTTCTCTATAATTCAACTGATATTTTTCTCACTGCCCGAGATAATGAAGTAGTTCCTTCTGAATTATCTGATGTACTAGACAACCCATTTTCTTCGAAATGGGCAAGACTTTCTCGCGATGCAGCCATTGTGTTTTTTTCTGCTCTTTCATCCGTACCGTTTTCCATGATTAGTATTAATTATCCTGCTCAATGGATGTCGCCAGAACTTATTTATACACAAGCGGCAGTGACTGAAATAGACAATACATTGCTACATTTTTTTCCTATTTATTTAGCATTACAGAGCCGTGCTTTTCGTTTGCCTGTAGTACCATTCGAGTTGATATACCAATATTGTTGTTATAAGCAGACTCAAGAAGATCAAAACAGGATTGATAGAAATCAAGTGTATTCTTTTCTTAAACAAAGGCTGATTGCTCAATTAGACGCAGCGCAAAAACAAATTATATTACAACATGTTTCATTTAAACCTAAGCAACGGCTGGGTTATAGTGTTGATCTCAGCAATGAGTTAGAGCAGATTGTTCGAGATCACAAAGATGAACAAGATGTGGAAAATAATAGAAGCAGTACTGCTGTTGCATTACAAAAATTAACAACGATCATGGCCTATGCGAAACCGTATGATCCATCACAAGAACAGACAACAACAGAGACCTGTTCACTTCTACCTCCTTTTCTTTATGGGGCGGGCGCGCTTTTGGTGACAATGAGTGCTATTGGGTATTTGGCCGAGCCTGTGAATGCAGTTACACGTTGGACAGGTAGTAAAGAAGAAGGTTGGCTATTAAGTTTTGCTCCTGTATATTTTTTCACGATATTGCTGATTTATTTTGGCGGCAATTCTATGCAAGCAACACATCATTATCTGACAGCCTGGGGAGAAGATGAGACAAAAATTCCACTCGAATTCAAGTTATATTCAAAGACAGCTTTGTTATCTTTGATGGCAGTCTGTTATTTCACTGCATTTTCTTATTCTGGCGCAAGCGAGATGATTTATACTAATTTCTCAGACAAACAATATGATGACATTCGTCCTTTATTGCTGCTTTTTGCAAAAACGGGCATTGCATTTTTATCGTTCACTGCGATGATTGATTTTACTCGTTTAATCATAGGCAAATTCGCACTTCATTGCGGGAATGATAAAGAAAAGATGATGATTCAACTCAATACGATGATTAACCAAATGAAAATGGTGGGAATTCCTCTGATGAATGGAGAAAAATTAATAACTTCATTCGAGCAATTAGACGATAAGCAACTTCGCCAATTTGGTGTTAATCAAAAAATGTTGCGGGATGCGAGAGATCAATTAATTGCTATTAATGAGAGACAATCACCCAATAGCAGGCGATCATCTGATTTTTCCAGAGAGCATACCCCTTTGCTGCAAGGAGAAGACGCCACTCCGATCACTCCCATGCCTGGGCGATCATCTTATTGTGGGTGTTTTTCTCGATTGTTTAAACGTTTCTCGAGCAATAAAGAGAACGCTCGTGGAAGACCTTTACGATATTTACGATATGGTAGCACTGGCACTACTACCGTTAATTTTAAAAATCATTGATTGTCAAAAAATTCATTTGCTTACAATTTTATTGTGCGATTATTATCGCTTATTAATATAAAATCGCACAAAAAAATTTGGATTAGTAAGCTATTCTCATTTTTATAAATAATATCATCTGATATCCCATTAACAGATTATTTTTGTGAGATATTAGCTAATTATATTGTACTCTATGATCCAATCAATATATCATAATGTCATACAATTATTATTCCAGAACGGATTCACTCAATTTTTTTTCTGACATGGATTAGTCGTATTTAATTAGGAGACGATGAGCTATGCAAAGAAAAATTCACATGACTATTCTCCCTTTACTTAATAATAGTTTGTTTCATAGAGGTTTTTCCTCCAAATCCAAGGTGCTACATCCAGTATTGTGTCCGCAATTACTACAAGATGCAAAAGTAGTAATCCCTGTTAGTATGGTTCGATATGAAAAAGATAAGGAAAAATTTGATACGGAACTATCAGCATTATTTCAATACATGGCTAACAAACTTGAGCAGGAGGAAATTCAATCCGTGGATATACTTGCTACGACAGCGCTTCATGAAGATTGGCCTGACAGTAAGATAGCTGAAATAGATGATCATTTTTTTAATAAGCATGCAAAGATAGCCAAGAAACAGATGAAGTTTCTTTTATGGAAGGATTGGATAAAACAGAGAGGAGAGCAAATACACCAAAAGTATTATGAAGAGGTACTAGAGTTATCAAAAGAAGGGAGTGAATGGTATAAGCTAATGTTAAATACGCACAGTAGAGTATCTATTGGTTCAAGTTTGGAAATTTCACTCAGCTATCAAAGAAAAGAGTATGCGGCTATTAGAGCCATGAATTATTATACAGATCTTGTTTATATGGGACACATTTCTTCCGCATGGTCATACCTTTATGAACTTTATCCTAATATTCCACGTTTTGTGAGAGTCTCTATGCAACCACAAGCTAGCCAAATAAAAAATTATGATGCAGATGCTGCAGTTAAAATCGTAACTGCATCCCTTGAACAAATAGTTTCAAGCCCAAACTTTCCACCTAAGCAGAAAGAGCAGTTAAAAGAAATTTGTCATAATTTATTTCGTACATATACATCCACGGGTCTAATGCCTCATCACGGCTATCGAGAAGGTGTATTATCAGATATGAGAGTAAAAATGTGATAGACAATATGGAAGAATTAAGTATTGTAACTGCTGTATTGGCTAATACAGCTGGTAATCTGTACTGGAAAAATTTGGAAGGTTTTTATCTTGGCTGTAATAATAGTTTTGCAAAAATCGCGGGGCTTTCATCGCCTCAAGAAATACTAGGGAAAACAGACAGCGATCTTTTTAGTAGTCTGCTAGGAGAAGATAGAGTAGAAAAATTACGTGAAATAGATAATCTTGTGATGAGTAGGGGTAAAAAAATTACACTAGAAGAAACTGGAATAAATGAACAGGGTGAAATAGCCTGGTATTTATCAAAAAAAATTCCTCTGAAAAATAAATCAATGCAAATCATTGGTGTTATCGGCACTTCGATAGACATTAGTGAACAAAAAAAATTGAGCCAATCAAAAGAGGAATTTCTAGAAAACGCAATGCATGATATTAGGACACCTTTTGTAGGTATATTAGGAATGGCTGAACTGTTATGGCATCAAGAAGAAAATGAGATGAAAAAAGAATATTTAAGTAATCTTATGGAATCTGCAAAAAAATTATTGGATTATAATAATGAAATTTTAGATTTTAGTAAGAACAGTGCTAGCGTTAGTGTTTCTAAAATAAAATTTAATTACAGGGAAATTATACATGAAATTATAAAAATAAATGTTCCTGCTGTCAAAATGAAAAATATAGAATTAAGTGCAGAATTTTCTTCTAATAATGATTTTTTTATTGGAAATGCGACTGCGTTTAAGAGGATTTTAATTAATCTAGTGGGCAATGCCATTAAATTTACGGCATCAGGCTCTATCAAAATAATCACTTCGTTTGAGGAACGAAATAATAAACAAGTTGTGATGAAGTTAATAGTGAAAGACTCTGGTATCGGCATTCCAAAAGATAAACAAAAAATAATATTTGACAAGTTTGTTAGATTAAACGCATCTTACACGGGCTTATATTCGGGATTGGGACTCGGGTTAGCAATGGTTAAAAAACTAGTGGAAACGATGCAAGGAACGATGGAAGTTGAAAGTGAGTTAGGGAAAGGTTCCACCTTTACCTGTCTGCTGCCACTCGAGGTATCACCCTCCCAGCCAGAAATAATGATGAACAAAAGTCAGTCCCATGTTATGTGCAAATCATTAAATCTTTTATTAGTTGAAGACGATAAAATATGTCAATTAGTCGCAAGTCAGTATGCGATTTCGTTAGGATTGAATGTTACTATGGCAAATTGTGGAAATGAGGCGTTACGCCTGTCTGAAGAAAATAAATATGATTTAATATTAATGGATATTGGATTGCCAGATATGGGGGGTTGTGAAGTCACTGCTGCTATCCGTCAACAAGAAAAAGCAAAGGGAATCAATCCTGTTCCTATCATCATTGGGTTAACTGCACATAGATCAGAAGAAGTAGAAAATAAATGCGCTAATTCTGGCATAGATAGGGTTTTAACTAAGCCGTTAACGTATGCAAAAATGCTTGAAATTGCTGAATCTTGTCTATAACAGTATGGGGATTAGAGGGACTCTTTGTATCGTAATCTACCAAATAAAATTCTCTCTGTTTCATTCCTTAGAAAATCGTGCTATCGAAGCAGAAAATTTGATTTTGTTTCCCATTTAGTTTCAATAAGGCTTTGTAATATCCGCATTGATTGAAATTTTATTTTTAAGGCAGCCAAAAAAATTTTTAGAGTTTTTCTCAATAGCCTCTTGTTTTTCCACAGCTTTTCCATGTGTGGTAATAGTGATAGTAGTAGGGTTTTTCACCTGAATTAAAATCAGGCACTTTGCTTTAAAAGTGCCTGTTTGGATTGAGTGGGTTGTCGTTTTCATCTTCATCTTATTTGTTTTTATAGGATCATAATTCTATAGTCGTACAGGAGCATAGCGCAAGTCGCAACAGATGATTTATTTTATTTTTTTATGCTATATTGTTCGATTAATATTATTATATGCGTAGATTGAATGTTGTTTTCGTTTTTATTTTAAGAGGTATTTTCTATGCGCATGGATAAATTAACCAGTCAATTTCAAGCAGCATTAGCGGATGCGCAATCATTGGCCGTTGGGCGTGATCACGCGTTTATTGAACCTGTGCATGTGATGAAAGCTTTGCTGGATCAAGAAAACGGTAGTGTTCGGCCTATACTTGCTAAAGCGAATGTAGCTATTTCTAATCTGCGTTCTTTGTTAGATAGCGCTATTAATCAATTGCCCCAAGTCGAAGGGACTTCTGGTGAAGTCCATATTTCAAATGAACTCAATCGCATTTTAAATGTGACGGATAAATTTGCGCAAAAACGTAAAGATCACTATATTTCAAGCGAGTTATTTTTGTTGGCGGCTGTGGAAGATGCTGGAACATTAGGAGATATTTTACGTAAATCTACTATCACCAAAGCAGCGATTGAAAAAGCGATTGATGAAGAACGCGGTGGACAAAGTGTGCAAGATCAAAACGCAGAAGATCAACGTTGTGCGCTGGAGAAATATACGATTGATCTGACAGCGCGTGCGGAACAGGGTAAGTTAGATCCTGTCATTGGGCGGGATGCAGAAATTCGGCGTACTGTACAAGTCTTATTGCGTCGCACGAAAAATAATCCCGTCTTGATAGGTGAGCCAGGTGTCGGCAAAACAGCCATTGTTGAAGGGTTGGCGCAGCGTATTGTAAATGGGGAAGTACCTGAAGGATTAAAAAATAAACGGTTGCTGGCTTTAGATTTAGGGGCACTGATTGCAGGCGCTAAATTTCGCGGAGAATTTGAAGAACGATTAAAAGCAGTGCTAAAAGATTTGGCGAAACAAGAAGGGAATATTATTTTATTTATTGATGAAATACATATGATGGTAGGCGCTGGTAAAGCAGAAGGTGCTATGGATGCGGGAAATATGTTAAAACCAGTGCTTTCACGCGGTGAACTGCATTGTGTTGGCGCAACAACACTGGATGAATATAGGCAATATATTGAAAAAGATGCGGCGCTTGAACGTCGTTTTCAACGTGTTTTAGTCGAAGAGCCAACGGTTTCCGATACGATAGCTATTTTACGTGGATTAAAAGAACGTTATGAGTTACATCATGGCGTAGAAATAACCGATTCTGCGATTGTGGCAGCCGCGACATTATCACATCGTTATATTGCGGATCGCCAGTTACCTGATAAGGCCATTGATTTAATTGATGAAGCCGCCAGCCATATTCGTATGGAAATTGATTCAAAGCCAGAAGAATTAGATTCGCTGGATCGTAGAATCATACAGCTTAAAATTGAACGCGAAGCGATGAAAAAAGAAACGGATGAAGCTTCCAAAAAACGGCTGACCAAATTAGACAGCGAATTAAAAAAACTTGAAACAGAATGTGAAAAATTAGAGAAAATTTGGAAACAAGAAAAGTCAACATTACAAGGTGCTCAAACGATTAAAGGCGAGCTAGAGCGTGCTCGATTAGAACTTGAAACTGCTCAACGTGCGAGTAATTTAACACGTATGGCTGAATTACAATATGGTCGTATTCCTGAATTAGAAAAACAATTAGCGGCGGCGGCTCTCGTTGAAAAAAGTGAAACGCAGTTATTGCGTAATAAAGTCACGGATGAAGAAGTGGCTGAAGTTGTTTCTAAATGGACACATATTCCCGTCTCCAAAATGATGGAGAGTGAAAAAACAAAATTACTTCAGATGGAAGAGGCATTACATAAACGCATTGTGGGTCAAAGCCAGGCGGTGCTTGCTGTTTCTAATGCCATTCGTCGTTCGCGTGCAGGTCTCTCTGACCCTCATCGGCCGATTGGTTCTTTTTTATTTTTGGGTCCAACGGGTGTCGGTAAAACCGAGCTTTGCAAAGCATTGGCAAATTTTTTATTTGATACGGAAGACGCAGTGATTCGCATTGATATGTCAGAGTTCATGGAAAAACACGCGGTTGCGCGTTTAGTGGGAGCACCGCCTGGGTATGTCGGTTATGAAGAAGGGGGGTATCTGACTGAGCTGGTTCGCCGTAAACCTTATTCTGTTATTTTGTTAGATGAAGTAGAAAAAGCACATCCTGATGTGTTTAATATTTTACTGCAAGTATTAGAAGATGGGCGCTTAACAGATAGTCATGGGCGTACAGTAGACTTTTGTAATGCAGTCATAGTGATGACGTCTAATCTGGGATCTGATTTGATTCAGGAAATTTCAAATCAAAAAGGTGATTATAGTCAAATAAAAGAAGCTGTTTTGAAAGTCGTTGCACAACATTTTCGCCCTGAATTTATGAATCGTATCGATGAAACAGTTGTTTTTCATCCGCTTGATCAAGCGCAGATTCGCTTCATTACAGATATTCAAATGAATCGTGTTCGCATGCGTTTAATGGAAAGAGAGCTAGGATTGATCATGGCTGATGAAGCATTGGATTATTTGGCATCGGCGGGGTATGATCCTGTCTATGGTGCAAGACCGTTGAAGCGTGCGATCCAACAGTATGTCGAAAATCCGCTTGCTGAAGCGATCTTGTCTGGAAAGTTTATTCCAGGAGATGTGATTCAAGCTACGTTGAAGGATTCGCATCTCAAATTTTCGAAAGCAGCAGCAAAGATGTAAGAATAAATAGACATTAATTAAGGACAATTATTATGTACAAACATATTTTATTAGCGACTGATTTATCCGATGAAGCAGATTATATTTTTAAAAAAGTGCGTAGTATTCGAGGCTATACAGGCGCAAAGCTTAGTCTAATTCATGTGGTTGAACCTATGCCAGGTTATAGTTATGCCTATTTGGGTATTGAAGATATTGAAGGACAATTGATAGAAGAGTCAAAAAATGCGTTAGCTAAAATAGGTGAAGCATTGGCGGTGGATAAAAAAGACCAGTGGATAGAAGTCGGTTCCACTAAATCAAAAATTCACGCCGTTGCCCAAGCGATTGGTGCTGATTTAATTATTTGTGGCAGTCACGGACGACAGGGGCTGTCGTTGTTGCTGGGTTCAACTGCCAATGCTGTCTTGCATGGAGCAAAATGTGATGTGCTTGTTGTGAGGTTGCCAGAGTAAGTGCATGGACTATAAAGATTATTATACTATATTAGGGGTATCTCGTACTGCGACACCCGATGAGATTAAACGCGCCTATCGTAAGCTGGCACGTAAGTATCATCCGGATGTGAGCAAAGAAAAAAATGCGGAAGAGCAGTTCAAATCCTTGCAAGAGGCGTATGAAGTTTTAAAAGATCCCAAAAAACGTGAAGCGTATGATCAATTAGGTAGTCAATGGAAAAGTGGCCAAGATTTTAAGCCGCCGCCCAATTGGCAAGGCTTTTCTGGGTTTGATGGCGCAGGTTTTTCAGATGAAAATGTACACGTAGGCGGTTTCAGCGATTTTTTTGAGTCAATTTTTGGCGGTGGCCGTTTTCAACAGAGTGGTGCGCATCGTCAACAGACACAACAGACAGCCTTTAGACAACCTGGTCGTGATGAGCATGCCAAAATAGCCATTAGCCTGGAAGAAGCTTTTCATGGTGGAAGCAAGACAGTGCATTTACAAGTGCCTGAAATGGATGCGCGTGGGCGCGCGCACCAGGTTACACGCACATTAAAAATTACCATTCCAGCAGGTATTACATCAGGCCAACAATTGCGGTTAGCAAAGCAGGGTACGCCAGGAACAGGCGGTGGTTCCCCAGGGGATCTCTATCTTGCGATGGAAATTCAGCCCCATCCTATTTTTACTTTGCAAGACAGAGATATTTATTTAACATTACCTATTACACCCTGGGAGGCGGCTTTGGGTAGTAAAATCACTGTGCCGACATTGGGCGGTTCGGTAGATTTGAAGATTACGCCAGGTTCACAAGCAGGCCAAAAGCTGCGTTTAAAAGAACGAGGCTTGCCCGGCAAGCCTGTAGCGGGCGACCAATATGTTGTGTTGCAAATTTATGCGCCGCCAGCGACCACTGAAGCCCAGCGTGCATTATATGAAAAAATGGCGCAAGAAATGCCAGTGAATCCACGAAAAAATTTGTTTAAATAGGAGAGAGGTAATGAGCGGTTCTTTTAAGATGATTAAAATTTTATTAAGTGGTATTGCTTTATCAGTGGTGTTAGTAGGTTGCCAAAATACCGTTCAAGGGTTTGGTAAAGACATGGAGCATAGCGGCCAAAAAATACAAAAATCAGTATCGAGTAATAAAATTTAATTCTCAAGACACAAGGGTGGATTAGGGCATAAACTGGGGACATAGTAAACACTTGTTCGAAGACAGTAGCAGAGCCTGTCACCCCGCAAAAAACGCGCCTCCTCTTTTATAAGAACACTGACGTGTATTCGCGTTTTTGTGCGGGGTCTGGTGGGTACTCCAGTAGAAAAAATGGGGGAAATTTAAATAGGTTAAATGCTTGTTGTTATGCTGTTTAAGTACCCACCAGACCCCGCACAAAAACGCGAATACACGTCAGTGTTCTTATAAAAGAGGAGGCGCGTTTTTTGCGGGGTGACAGGCTCTGCTACTGTCTTCGAACAAGTGTTTACTATGTTTGCCGCCTATACACTAATCCATTCTATATTAATTTGCGGGGGATGAGAAATCACTTCTTGATAAAATACAGCTTAGAAAAATACAGGTATTAAATGACAATTAGCTTTGCCGATCGCGACAACTAACGTTGCCGATTAA
>JBEPVM010000005.1:0-57838 GCA_041690995.1 Gammaproteobacteria bacterium
CCCTGTAGCTAAACTGACTTTAGTAAAATAATTTCCACTTGCTAAAGCAAGTTTAGTTGCATGTCAGAATAGGTTCCCGCCTTCGCGGGAATGACACCGTTAAATGAACATTCTCATAAAATCATGCGCTTTTTAAGAAAGCAATCTCCGCAGCAGTCGATGGGCGGCCGAGCATTTCATTACGCTGGGGAAAACGGTCAAATTCTTTAATCACTCGAAAATGCGCATAAGAATACGCGAGAAATAATTGATAGACTTGTGTTGTTTCTGGCATTGAGAGAGAAACTAATTGTTGAAATAGCCGGATAGATCTTTCTTGTTTTTCAGAGCTTTCTGAATGCACAAACGGCATATAGAAAAAAACCCGCTCAATTAATGTCAGTGATTGATCCATTTTATCCGCTAACCCTGTTTCGCAAAGTATTTGAGCCGTTTCATCAAAAGCAAATGCTTTCGCGGACGTGCGATAAAAGCAGCGCGAGAATTGATCCAAGAGGATAATTAAGGCTAATCTGCCACGCGGTGTTTCACGCCACGAGACCAGTTGATTCGTAACAGCTGCCTCATATTCTTCTTTAAAAAGCACTATCATCTTCTTTTTTAATTCTTCGCTTTCACCAAACCATAAATTTGTACGGTCACTGGAAGGAAGATCGGCAGTACCTAAATCACCAAACCAAAAAGCAAGTATTTCGTGGATTTTATCTGTCATCAATCACCTTCTTTTTTACCTGATGTGATAGCTCTGACTAGCTCAGTAATCAGTTTTTCTGTTTTATGATCTTGGTCCCGATGAGGATCAAACTCAACGATTTCTGCACCTATTAATCGCGAATCCTCTGCAAAAATTTCTACTGCTCGGCATAATTCATTTCCTGAAAGCCCGCCTGGTTCTACGACATCCGTCCCTGGAGCATCTATCGGATCAATACTATCAACATCAATACTCAGTCCATAACCCACTGTACCTGTTGTTGCGATTTTAACAGCTTCATTGAGTACATCCACTAAACCGCGTTGTCTTACTTCGTCCATATAAATAATGCGTACCTTCAGCTGCTCTAATAATTCCTGTTCTGCAGATTCAAAGCTACGTATACCTATTAAACAAATATGTTCTGGATTGAATTTTCGTGTGGGGGTCTCTACTAATTCAACTAATTTTTTTTCGCCAAATCCCAATAAACACGCTAATGGCATGCCATGAATATTACCCGTCAGCGTTGTTTGGGGCGTATGGCTATCCATGTGTGCATCAATCCAAATAAACCCGAGCGACCCTTGTGATTGCGTGGCTTTATGCGCACCGCTCCATGTACCAATAGCCGAAGAGTGATCTCCCCCTATCACCATAAAAAATTTTTTATCGTCAACTAAACGGGCTACATGCTCTGCAATCAATGTACATTGCCTCGTCACAGAATCTGATTTAGATTTGTCACTTTCCATATACCTTGTCATAAGCTGCCAATCCAAACTTATTCCTGATTCTGCTAAGGCTGCAAAATGCGTAGAATTTCTTAAAAACAAGGGCCCATCACTGCAACCAGGGCCTGGACCTGCGACACTGGAGGCATAGCCTAATAAATAAATCGCTTTCTTATTTATCATCATCAATCCTTTTTTTCATGATTTTTTATGTGTGTGTTGATACATTAACCAATCGCCTATACGAATGATTCACGATCCACACACCTGATAATGCGACGAATCCTCCAACCAATGCCATCATGGCAGGAACTTCCCCCAACCACACCCACCCTATGAATGTTGCAAAGATGGGCATTGCATATAAAAAACTTGCCGCCCGCGCAGCAGGAATTTGACTGAGGGCATAACCCCAAGTGGAATAGCCAATGATACCTGGAAATAGTGCTAAATAAATTACAACCGTTGTTGCTTTGAAAGAAGTGTGTTGCACATCATGAATTAAATCAGGCAAAAAAACAGATAAAACAAGGGTACCCCCCCAAATTGCATACGCTGTTAAATGAACGGCTTTATATTTTTGTAAGAGCGGCTTTTGTAAAATATTATAAATACCCCCTGCAAAACAAGCAAAAATAACATACCCCACACTCAAATAAAATCCAAATTCCGCATGATGGCTCAGCGCTATCATCGCAACGCCAATCGCACTTAACACCATACCTATACAACCATAAAGCGTGATTTTCTCACTTAAAAAAAACACGGCCAAGAGCGTTGTCACAACAGGCATTTGACTCACAATAAAACTCGCCATGCCTGATGGAACAAGCATTTCCCCATAGTTCAGCGCAATATTGTAACAGCCCATCCCTATAACACCTGCAAATAAAACTCTATATAAATCACGTCTCTGAATAGGCGGCCGCCCCTTACGAGACTGATAAAAAACAAAATAAATAGCGACTGATGCAATTAAAAAGCGTAATAAAGCTAACCCACCTGGCGAATAACCTTGAAGCCCTGCTCTAATAGCAACAAAAGCAGAAGCCCATAGCACCACTGTCGTTAACAAAGCTAATTTTGTTTTTAGAGTCAGCCTATTCATTTAATCATCTTCATTTAATTATCACCGCCCATAAAATAATCTTGTGATTGCATTTCTAATAACCGTGAATGTGTACGTGTATATTCTAAAATCATAAATCCTCTGCTATAAATATCCGCAACGGGCTCTGCTGCAGAAATCACTAATTTTACTCGTGCATCATACAATACATCCACCAGGCAAACGAATAAACAAATAATATCTTTTTCATGAGGTAGAATAACAGGAATATCGCTAATAAATACGGTTTTATAGTGTTTAGCAATCACTAAATAGTCATTTTGACTACGTGGCACATAGCATATTTCTTTAAAATCAAACCAAATGACATCCCCTACTTGTTTTTTAATGTGAATGGATCGTTCATTAATCACAATAGGCTCTGTTGAAAATGGCTGATCTTTTGTGAATAAACAAAATGCTTTTTGCATATTTTCTTCTGCTGCTTTATCTAGCGGAGAATAAAAAATACCTGCTGTTTTCAAATGCCGCAAACGATAATCCAAAGTACTTTTAACATTGACTACTTCTGTATTTTTTTTCAGTAAATCAATAGCAGGTAAAAATTGTAAGCGTTGCAATCCATATTGATATAATAAATCAGGCGCGATGTTGGATGTCGCGATGAAGCAAACACCTTCAGCAAAGAGTGCTTTCAACAAACGACCTAATATCATCGCATCTGCAATATCAGATATAAAAAATTCATCGAAGCAAATCACTACCGCTTCTTTAGCAAGGGTTGCTGCAATCACTTGCAAAGGATCGGACTCACCTTGATGTATCGTTAAATCATGATGAATGCGCTGCATAAACTCGTGAAAATGCATGCGTTTTTTTTGCTTGAAAGGTAAACAATGAAAAAAACAATCGAGCATAAATGTTTTGCCGATGCCCACTCCGCCCCAAAGATATACGCCTTTGACTGCTAGTGGACGATAGAAAACAGCAAGAACACCCGTACGTTTTTTATGATAAATAATAAGTTCGTGATAAGCTCTTTGTAAACTTTTTAAAGCGACTAACTGCTCTGGATCTTTAATGATGACCCCTTTTTTGCACTGCTCTTCATAATAATCAAGGGGGGTCATTGTGAGTTACCTCCCTCTCCCCTCAAGAAAGGGGGAGAGAGTTTCTTCCTTTAGTAATCGCTGCTGTCGTCACTTGAACCGGTCGTAGTATCAGAAGATCCTTCGTCTGCACCCGTATTACCCATGTTATTACCTGTGCTACCTGCGCCGTTCACATCGCTGTTTCCGCTACTATTTAGAGAAGGGGTGCCTGACATCGCGCCTGGGTTCACAGTAGGGCTACCTACAGAATTTTGGCTATTATCAATAGGCATATTATCATCTGCAATTAATTGAACACTCGATGATGGCACTGCTGCATGACTTACTGAAACAGCTAATAAGCTTGATGCAATTATTGCCGCTAATGTTTTCACTCTCATTTATTTTCTCCTGTTGATATCTATGTAAAATTTGAGTCTATAATTTAATACTAAAATTTAATTTTTCGCCATCATTATTTAAGATCTAATCTAACCAGTCTCTCAGGATTAAAAATTTATCATATAATAAAGCTTCTGGGCTACCCTGCTCGGGCTTCCAATCATATTTCCAACTGACTGTAGGCGGTAATGACATAAGAATCGACTCTGTCCGACCCTGTGACTGTAATCCAAATAATGTCCCGCGATCATAAAGTAAATTATATTCCACATACCGCCCTCGGCGATATTGTTGAAAATCACGTTCTTGTTTCCCAAATGTATGTAGTTTACGCCGCGCGATAATCGGCTGATAGGCATGAATAAAATGATCGCCTACGCTCTGCATAAAGTTAAACGAACGCTCAAAACCCCATTCATTCAAATCATCGTAAAATAATCCGCCAATACCTCTCGGCTCAGCACGGTGCTTTAAATAAAAATACGTATCGCAATTTTTTTTAAAGGTTAAATAAACATTTTTTCCAAAAGGTTCGCAGGCTGCCTTGGCCACCGTATGCCAATGCACACAATCTTCTTCAAAACCATAATAAGGTGTTAAATCAAACCCGCCACCAAACCACCAATAGTCTTGTCCATCTTCTTTTTGAACAGAAATAAACCGTACGTTAAGATGTGTTGTAGGAATATAGGGGTTCAGTGGATGCGTCACAGAAGACACGCCTAATGCTTGAAAAGTGCAACCCGATAATTCTGGCCGTCTCTGAATAGCAGCAGGTGGCAGGGATTTTCCATGCATATATGAAAAATTAACTCCTGATTTTTCAATGACTTCCCCGTCAGATAACACTCGAGTCAAGCCGCCCCCGCCTTCTGTATGCTCCCAGGCATCTTCTTTAAATTTAGCCGCGCCAGTTTCTTCTTGTTCCAGCATAGAACAAAGGCGATTTTGTAAATCTAACAAATAATTTTTAATTTCAGAGATCATGGTATATAATTGCACACTATTCAAATGAGGTATTTTATGATTTTAACCAAAAAAATGATCTTACAGCTATTTTTATTAAGTATTTTCTCAGGTATTTTTGTTACTGCTCGTGCTGACGATGAGCAATCTTATACGGCAATTATTGCCAATAATTCCCAACAACCCTGGACAGTTAAGTTTTCAGTCAGCAGCACCAATAGCGGCTACCTTGATCCTATGTCAGACTGTGCAAATGGGCTTTCCTGTAATATTTCTCCAGGAATGAGAAAAACCATTCACTATGTTATACAATCAGAGCAATTTAATGGAAGCGTCACAATTACTGATAATAAAGAACAACCCCAATCCAAAGCATTTGTTATTTCTTATTACGTCAGCCCATTTCTATATCATCTTATTCCCCTTATTACTTTTTCCAGGACTCTTTGGATAGAGCCCGATACAGAAAAAAATGCTGGAAAAGCTGTTTCTTTCAATTCACCTGCGGGAGGTTATATCACCATCAATTGTAACAATTGGGAATGTTCAAAATCGTAAATGCATTCTAACTATTCCTCGTTTTCTATTAAATAAATGCAGGATCAAGTATATAAGAAATACCCGCAGTAATTAATTGAAAAGTACCTGTTTTGCTATTGCCTTTTCCTCTATCCCATTGAACATTGACTGCTACATTGGGTGCGAAAGAATAGGCAAGACCACCACCGACATACAACCCTGTGGATGTTTGTCCGGATGTATTAAAAGTCAAACCATACGCAGCAGCACCATCACTATCAATCACACCAATTTGTGAATTAATTCTAACAACACCTGCCTTCGCAAATAATTCTAGTCCAGAACAGCCGAAAGGCAGTATTCCTTTCGCTGCAATATCATAAGCTGTATGGCTATCACGTGCCACTGTTTGAACAGGAGAATTTAATCTTGTGGGAGCATAACGTATGAATCCTGCTTCTAAACCGACATAAGGCATAAATTTATAACCGACATTGACATCCCAGCCTCTGCCTGTATTTTTAATCAATGACACACCTGGATACACTTTATTCATGGATTTTGATTGGCCTATATTGCCTTCCAGATACCACCCTGCCGGTGGTGAAGCATCTGCGATAGCACACGTCATCACGCTTAATAAACCCATCGCATACGCCGTTTTAACTAATAGTTTTTTCACACTCTTCTCCTTGCGTTCATTAAAAAGTTTACCCTATAATAATATTACCTTCTTTAATATTCCACCCTTTTCTACAACTTAGATTTCCATTGTGTCTCAGTCGCTGTATCTTCCAACTCTATCGACATAGAGGCTAATACATCACGAATACGATCCGCTTCCATCCAATTCTTTTCAGCACGTGCCTGATTGCGCGCAGCGATTAATGTTTCTATTTCTTGGACTTTGATAGGATTTTTCTCTTTTTGTAAAAAATTATCTGGATCATCTTGCAATACACCTAATACACCGCCTAAGCATTTTAATAATGCCCCCTGTTGTGCAGCTAAGGCTAAATCTTTTTCACGCAATCGCTGAACTTCATGCGCTAATTCAAATAAAATAGAAAAAGCAAGCGGCGTATTAAAATCATCATCCATGGCTGCAATAAATTCTTTTTCAAATTCACTATTTTCTAATGCAGTGGCTGTTGGCAACCCACGCAATGTCGTATAAAAACGTTCAAGCGCATTGCGTGCCTGGATTAATATAAGATCTGAGTAGTGTACTGGGCTTCGATAATGGCTGGTAATCATAAAATACCGTAACGCTTCCGCAGAATTGCGCTGCAATAAATCCCGGATAGTCGAAAAGTTACCTAATGATTTAGACATTTTTTCCTGGTCAATTTGCAAATAACCTGCATGCATCCAGATACCCACAAATTTTTTCTGTGTGGCCGCTTCCGATTGCGCGATTTCATTTTCGTGATGCGGAAAAATTAAATCCTTACCACCGCCATGCAAATCAAGTTGATGACCCAATAATGAGGTAGACATGGCAGAGCATTCAATATGCCAACCTGGACGACCTGCTCCCCAAGGTGAATCCCAGAAGGGTTCATGGGGTTTCGCTAATTTCCATAACACAAAATCGAGTGGATCACGCTTCACTGTGTTAATTTCAATGCGCGCCCCACTTTCCAGTTGATCAATATCATGATGCGACAAGCAACCATATTTTTTAAATGACCGAACGTTGTAATACACATCGCCATTACTCGCAATATACGCATGACTATTACTCAATAAAGTCTGGATTAAGTGAATGATTTGCGGAATGTATTCTGTCGCGCGTGGCTCATAGTCTGGCGAAATTAAACCTAAATTGGCAAAATCCGCGTGCATGGCTGCCGTAAACCGTTCGACAACCGCTTCGCACGTTTCGTGATTTTCATTCGCGCGGTTAATAATTTTATCATCAATATCTGTAATATTTCGCACATACACAACATCATAACCGCGCCAACGTAAATAGCGAATAATCACATCAAATACGGCATACGTGCGGCCATTACCAATATGACAAAAGTCATAAACAGTAGGCCCACACACATAAATAGTAATTTTATTAGGTTGTAAGGGTTTAAAAATTTCTTTTGTCTGTGTCATGCTGTTATAAATTTTTAACACGCTTTTCTCCTCTTGAGAATGTTCATTTAACGGTGTTATTCCCGCGCAGGCGGGAACCTATTCTGCCATGTAGCTAAACTAATATTAGTCAAATAATTTCCATTGCCTAACGCAGTTTTAGTTGCACATCCAAATAGGCTCCCGCCTTCGCGGGAATGACACCGTTAAATGAAAGTTCTCCCTTATTTTCCTACCAACTCAATGACTCGCTGAAAACGTTGAAGCATGCCTGTTGTATCCAATAAAGTTGCAATATGAACTAATTCAGGGCCATGCTGTTCAGCAGTTAACGCAATACGTATCGGTATAAACAAACGCTTGCCTGATATTTTTTGAGTGGTTTTTAATTCTTCTAAAATAGATTTTAAATCAATCCCGTATTTTTCAACAGCTAATTTTGCAGCGAGAAAAAAATCCTCGCCTGTCTCTTTTAAAATGACAATATCTTCTTCTTTTAATAACAACTCATCTTCAAATAAAATACTCAACCATTTCACTATATCAGATGGAAAAAGGCTGTTTTGCCGCATTAACTCTATAAATAAATCCCGTTTTTTTTCAGGAATTATTTTGGCGCTTTCACCTAACCACTCTAAAATAGCCAATGGACTCAGCGCTAACACAGCCTCTTTCTGCCAATGCAACAATTGATTGATATCAAAACGCGCAGATGAGCGACTTAATTTTTCTAAATTGAAATGTGCCGCTAGCTCAGGAAAAGTCATCAATCTTTGCTCGTCATACGTATGGCCTAATCGCGCTAAATAATTTAAAACAGCCAATGGCAAAAAACCTTGCTGACGTAAATCATGCAAACTAAAGCTACCATGCCGTTTTGATAAAGGTGTGCCATCTTCCCCCATAATCATAGAAAGATGTCCATACTGCGGTGTACGCATTTTTAGCGCTTGCAGAATCATCAGTTGACGAGGTGTATTACTTAAATGATCTTCGCCACGTATTACGTTCGTGACACCCATTAATGAATCATCAATCGCATTGCAAAACATAAAAGAAGAACCACCATCTGCACGACGAATAATAAAGTCACCGATATCATCACTGTTAAAATGCTGCGGTCCTTTGATTAAATCAATAAATTCGATCATTGTTTGTAAGGGTACTCTAAAACGTAATGTAGGAACTTCGCCTGCTGCAATACGCTGATTCACTTCTTCTTTAGAAAGTTTTTGGCATGTTCCTGGGTATCGTGGTGCCTGCCCGCGCGATAATTGAACTTTTCGATTGAGCGCAAGCGCTTGATCTGTGCAAAAACAAGGGTAAGCACGTCCTGATTCTTCAAGCTGCTGATAGTAGCGTGCATAAATAGCATGACGCTGTGATTGCCAATACGGTCCATTCGGACCTTCAACGCCAGGCCCTTCTTGCCAATGAATACCTAACCAATGTAAATCCTCTTGCAATAAATCCGCAAATTTATCTTCTGAACGTGTTTGGTCAGTGTCTTCAATTCTTAATATAAATGTCCCTTGATTTTTTTCTGCAAAGAGTGCGCTCAACAAGGCAGCACGCACATTACCTAAATGTAATAACCCCGTTGGACTCGGTGAAAATCGTGTTCGAACCATTTTATATTTCCTCTATGACTATAGCTCTATAGCTCTATAAATAACTGACGGGCTTGAAAAGAATGCAAGCCCAGCAGAGATGCAAAAGCGATGCGCATTAAACGTTTTACGTCACGCATCGCCTCATCGTTTATCTTTTCATTGGCCAATGCCAGCAAATATTCGCCCTTAAATTGCATGTTTTCACTTTCTCCAAGTACTGAGCGCTTAAAACCCCGCTCAGGATAAAATTGATAACATTGCTCGGCCACTAAGGCATCACCTGTAGAAAAATCGCGTTGTAATTGCAAGCCATATCCCAGTTCTTCTAATAATTTTTTTTCAAATAATCGCAATGCCGACTGATGCAATCGACCGCTTTGCAAGTCTAACAAAGTATCGTGATAAATAGTATAAAGCTGTGGGTGAGGGTCGTGTTTTTGTAAAACACGCACAAGTAGCTCGTTCAAATAAAAGCCACTAAACAAGCAATCTTTTTGTAATTGAATAGGAGCGCTTTCGCTCTCAGCCGTTGTCAACATCATTAATTCAGATTTTCCTTGCCATGACAGCAGCAACGGCACAAAAGGCTGCAAAATAGGACGTAATTTTGAACGTGATGTACGCACCCCGCGTGCGATAAGAGAAATACGGCCATCATTTTTAGAAAACACATCCAGCAACAAACTGGTTTCTCGATAGGCTCTGGAATGTAAGATAAATGCAGGTTGGAACGTGACTCGCATTATATTAAACGCTCCTAATAAATATTGCATATATCAGCACAATGTTATAGTTTAAACAAGGTTAAAAACACAGGATGTGAACACTATGCGAATAAAAAATTCTTTTACTTTATCATTCATACCATTTTTATTTCTCTCTGCCACCGCATTCGCTGATTTCTGTCCTTGCCCCAGCAATTTCAATCTCATTCAGATAGGTGACTCGATACAACAAGTCATGACAACCTGCTGTGCGCCGACTTCGCAGAAAAAATATAAAGCAGAAGTGCCCATTCCACAGAAATGGACTTATTACGTCACAGCACCGCCCAATCCTTCAAATACCACACAAGGCTCTGTCGAAATGACGGTGACATTTGATGAAACAGGTAAAGTCACGAATATTACGGTGAATGCACAAAGCCTCGCCACAACCAATTGTGGCAGCGCCCCTACCAATTATTTTGGAGCAAATATGCCTAATTCTATTCAAGTAGGAGTTGACACGCTCGAATCTGTCAAAAAAGCCTGTGGTACTGCAAAATTCATTACTAAAGGCGTACCGCAAGAAAATACACCTTCTACACCTGAAATAGCAGAACTTCAATACGCAGGCCCACCGTCTGTTATCTTAAAATTCGAGGATGGGAAATTAACGGAGATTCAGAAATAAAATTACAAACCAAGTTCGCTATGTGAACCCAACCGAACTAACTCTAACGAGTTGTAATCTGGCTTTCTATAAATCAAAATTAAATCGGGTTTTATATGACAATCTCGATGATCTTTCCATTCACCATTTAATTGATGATCAGAATAACGTAATGGTAATGCGGTATTTTCAGAAAGCATTTTAACAATACATAAAACATCCTGCTCAAGTGTAGCCTTATACCGTCCTGATTTTTTTTCTCGTTTAAAATCGCGTTTAAATCTAGCCGTATATTTAATTGTTCTTATCATCATGCATCTTTAAACTTTTTAATAAAGTAGTAATGCCACTCACAGTAGTCAACTCCCCACGGCGAGCCGCTCTCATTGCTTCAATAGTCTCTTCATTAGGAACTAATGGCTCAAAAGGCAGCGCTTTCTCTTTAGCAACGCGCACAAGCAAGATGCGAAAGGCATCCGATACCGTTAACCCCATCGCAGCCAGCACAGCACTCGCCTCTTCCTTCGTATGCTTGTCGATACGAGCACGCACTACAGAATTAATACCCATATAAAATCCTCCTATTTAAGCTACATTGTAGCCCAAATTATTAAATTTGTCTAGTTTATCTCATAATCTATTATTTTAATTGGATATTTTAGAAGATTACTAAGCCAACAGCATTTTTTAATTTTTTTCTTCTACTCTACGTTAAAGAAGGGACGTTACTATTTAAGCCATTTCCTGCAGTAGAGGTAGAGACATCTGTTGTTTTTGCAGGTTTAATGTTTTTCTCAAGAGCCGCTAACCTTGCCTCACGTGCGCGATCATCTCTAGCTTTTTTTTCAGGCTCAGCAAGTCCACATTGTTGTTGAGACTTAGATGAATTAAAATTATTTGGTTTTACGCTTGATCCGCCGCACCAACTTGCTTCTTCCCTTTCATTTTCCTCTCTCTCTTCTGGTTGGCTTTGAGGTTGGTTTAGTAATCTTATGGCGTTTAGTAATGGCAGA
This sequence comes from Gammaproteobacteria bacterium, assembly GCA_041690995.1. Classification (GTDB taxonomy): domain Bacteria; phylum Pseudomonadota; class Gammaproteobacteria; order DSM-16500; family DSM-16500; genus UBA4722. The sequence continues at coordinate 11,567 of JBEPVM010000005.1, forward strand.
CTAATCTGATCATCTGAAAGAATTTCTTTTATTACTCTAGCAGAAATACTGTTATCTTCAACACTCTTTTCCTCTTCTATTCTCTTACTATATAAGCCAGCTAAATAACCGTTTCCTGCCTCTTGAGCTAATAAATTTAAGAGATATTCTTTCATTTGTATCAAAAACGCCGGAACGTCTTCTGGATCAACCCCCGTTCTCCATTGTGTTTTAATAAATATCTCACAAGTAATATGCCTATAAGCAGCTATTACACTAGAATTAGCCCTTTGTACCCCTTGATTTATTATGCCTTGTATGTCTTTCTGCATAAGAGGTTGTAGTTCAATCAAAGAAGAAAGAGCAACATACAAATGAAATAACGCTTCTTCTTTAAGAATATCCGGGTCTAATAAACCAACGGCGTAATTAATAATGGAATTAATTTCTGCTATAGCCCCCCCGCCATAGGCCTGTTCTCTATCCTGTTCTCTTTGTATTTTCCTTTGTTCTCTTTCTTTTTTGTCTTCTTCCTCTTCTTCATCTTCTCTGAATACTTCTCCAACTATGGCTGCTAAAAGTCCTACTGACTGTTGTGCTATTTGTCTTTCTGCTGCTTCTGCTTCTGCTCGCTCTCTTTCCTGTCTTCGTCTTCTACGATTTTGCTCTTCTCTAGCTTTTTCTGCTTCTTCTTTTCGTTTTTCTTCTTCCGCTTGTTGCTTTGCCTGGCGCTCTCTTGCTTTTTTTCTTTCTTCTTCTGCTACTTTTTCCCTTTGCATTCGCTCTGCTTCATTTTTATCTGTATCTCCTTCAATTTGAGCAAGCCTTGGGTCATTTGGTCTCCGCTCTTCTCTTTGCGTAGCAGAAGGTCTCACTATACCTAACCATTGCCCCAAGCATCGAAAAGGATAAACAATCCCTCTACCTATCCAGGAAAAGAAAGATACTGTTCTGTCTACTATCCACATAAAATTTACTCTCCTGAAAATAATCGGATAATAATACTACGATTATATTAAGATTTTCTTAAAGCTTGCTTTTAATAATCGATCCCGAACCGCCGTCCAATCTGTGCTAAGAGGTACATCTTCAATGATGATTTGCTTATAATTTTTATTATCTAATTCATGTAATATTTTATATAAATCATGGGCATAGGCATGAGAGTCAAGGGGCATTCTAACATACTGAATATTTTCTTGCATCTTCTTTTGAGTAAAAAACCCAGGGCTTTTAGCCATTACCGCAAGGGGTAACTGATTAATTTTTATATTTTTTAAAAATAGAAAGATCTCCTCTGTGGTTAGCAATTTTGCGGGCGTCTGTGGGGCATAATGTGAATTTAATGATCCTGACACGCGGGGTGTCGTCACAGGGGAATAAATATTTTCTGGTGGAAGTGATAAATGCGCGTGATCTAAAACAGACTCTATATCGGTAGAGGTAATCATTCCTGGCCGTAAAATGACAGGATACCCACGTGTCACATCCACAATAGTAGATTCAAGGCCAATCTCACAAGACCCGCCTTCTAAAATGAGATCGACTGCATCTCCTAATTCCTCTCTTACATGCGCTGCGGTTGTGGGACTAATACGCCCAAAACGATTTGCGGAAGGTGCTGCAATGCCGCTTCCAAATGCTTTTAGGAGCGCCTGTGCCACAGGATGAGACGGTATTCGTAAACCAATGGATGGCTGACCACCTGTAACCAAATCAAGTACATGGTTCGCTTTCGGTAAAATCAATGTCAAAGGCCCAGGCCAAAATGCGTCTGCTAAACACTGCGCCAAGGGCGAAATAACGCTTGCCCATTCATTTAACTGGGCTATATCCGCCAGATGTACAATCAATGGATGATTTATAGGTCTCTGTTTTGCCTGAAAAATTTTTTCTAATGCCTCGGAGTTTTTAGCATCAGCCCCTAAGCCATAGACTGTCTCTGTTGGCATCGCAACCAAACCGCCCTGTTTTAAAATAGCGACAGCTTGAGAAATAATAGGAGGGATAACTGATGGCATATTTGTAATACTTCTCCAATATATAAATATAAACTTAAAAAACTGCGGCACTTAGCTGTAATATCAGCTAAAATAAGCCCTTATGAATGAAACTAGTCAAGCGCCAACAAGCATTGTCCCAACGCCCATCGCCATGATGCATGGCCAGGCTATCACAGTACTACCTAAAGACCTGTATATACCGCCTGATGCCATGGAAGTGTTTTTAGACGCATTTGAAGGGCCGCTTGATTTATTGCTGTATCTTATCAGAAAACAAAATATTGATATACTCAACATTCCCATTGCGGAAATCACACGTCAGTATATAGAGTATGTTGAATTAATGAAGCATGTTTCATTAGAACTCGCTGCTGAATATCTTGTGATGGCGGCTATTCTCGCTGAAATAAAATCACGCATGTTACTGCCTCGTCCTGAAAATGTAGAAGGCACAGAAGAAGATCCTCGCGCTGAATTAATACGCCGTTTACAAGAATATGAACGCTTCAAAAAAGCAGCAGAAGAAATGGATGCTATTCCACGACAAGGCCGTGAGATTTTTAATGCCCATCTAAGTACAGATAATATGGTTTTTGAAAAGCCGCAACCTGCTGTCTCTTTACAGGAATTAATGCTTGCGTTAGCAGATGTCTTACATCGGGTTGATCTCAACACAAGCCATCACATTCAACTGGAACCCTTGTCGGTACGCGAACGCATGACCTTGATTTTATCTGCCTTGCAACAAAAAGAATTTGTGACATTCGCCAGTTTATTTACCCTGACTGAAGGACGTTCAGGAGTCGTTGTGACATTCCTTGCGATGTTAGAGTTGCTGAAAGATAACCTGATTGAATTTGTTCAGACAATTGCGTTTGGGCCTATTCATCTAAAAGCATCATTGTGTTAGTATCACTACTATGAAAAATATGACTCCTGAACAATTTACTCAGATTATTGAAGCTGCTTTAATGGTCGCAGGCCAACCTTTGACTGTGGCACAACTACAAAAATTATTTGATGAATTAGATCAACCTGAAACGCATGAAATTAAATCGACTCTCATCGCTCTTCAAGAAAAATATAAAGAAACAGGCATTGAATTACATGAAGTCGCTAGCGGTTTTCAATTTCAAGCAAAAACCCAGTTAAGCCCATGGCTTTCACGACTATGGGAGGAACGCGCGCCCCGCTACTCCCGTGCATTTTTAGAAACATTAGCGTTAATTGCTTATCGACAACCCATTACCCGCGCGGAAGTTGAAGATATACGTGGTGTAAGTGCAAGCTCTCACCATTTCAAAACATTATTGGAGCGCGGATGGATTCGTATTTTGGGTCATCGGGATGTACCTGGCAAACCTGCACTCTATGGCACAACCAAAGAATTTTTAGATTATTTTAATTTAAAAAACTTAGGCCAATTACCCACTTTAAGTGAATTAAAAGATTTAACAGATGCGCCAAAAGAATTAACGGAAGAATTACAAGTACACATACCCTCTCCTTTAAAAAATATCGCTACTGAAATAAATCATGAGTGAAAAAATCCAAAAAATACTGGCGAATGCAGGACTTGCCTCTCGCAGACAAATTGAAACATGGCTGCAAGCAGGCAGGATTCATGTCAATGGCCAATTGGCAAAACTCGGCGACCGTATCACGCTCCAAGATAAAGTGCGTGTCGATAATCGTGATATTGCGTTACTTAAAAGCGCTAACCAAAAAACGCGTATTTTACTTTACCATAAACCCGAAGGTGAAATTTGTTCTCGCAATGATCCTGAGCAGAGGCCAACTATTTTTGATCGTTTACCCTTATTGCGAAATAGCCGATGGATTTCAGTAGGCCGTTTAGATTTTAATACGTCCGGTGTTTTATTATTAACGAATAATGGCGAATTGGCACATCGTTTAATGCACCCTTCCACTGAAATAGAACGTGAATATGCCGTGCGTGTGCAAGGCCAGGTTAGCCCTGATATGTTAAAAAATATGAAACAAGGCGTGCCATTAGAGGATGGTATTCCCGCGCATTTTGACGCTATTTCAGATGCGGGTGGAGAAGGTTCTAATCATTGGTATCATGTGCTTGTCAAAGAAGGTCGTAACCGAGTTGTCCGAAAATTATGGGAATCACAAGGCGTAAAAATCAGCCGCTTAATCCGCATTCGGTTTGGTTCCATCACTCTACCGCGTTCTTTGCGCCGTGGCCGATGGATGGAATTAGAAAAAGAAGCAGTGACGGATTTGCTTAATAGCAATCGTATCACATAAATTATAGGCTGTTAATAATTCACTAGGCTGGAAGAACCAACTACAATAGATGTAATTAAAAAAATAAACCTTAATAATAATAGCATTTTCAGTTTTAAAGGTTCCGTGAACGATGACATATCATCATTAGTAGGATCAGCCGCTGTTAAAGTTAGTGAAACCTCTCCTTAAAATGCTAACTGCTTGATAAAATCAGAATATCTCCCTATTTCAGAAATAGCAGAGCCTGTCGCCCCGCAAAAAACGCGCCACGCTCATCACAAGAACACAGACATGTATTCGCGTTTTTGTGCGGGGCGACAGGCTCTGCTATTTCTGAAATAGGGAGATATTCTGATTTTATCAAACAGTTATAACTTTATTTTCTGGGAATCACTCAGGCAAAAAATGCGCTCTACCAATGTCCTCGAAATAATTAACATGCTCAAGGGAGACGCCTCGTATTTCTATTTGTAGGTAATTGAAAGCCACACAATGGCGTTAATGCAAAAGCTACCTAATAGTTAGTCTTTGCAAGAGTTCTAACATTCACATCCAAGGCTGAAGATTTTTGTGCCTTAAAATGAATAGCGTAAACTTAACAGCACATTTTGCGTTCTTAAAGGTGCTGTTATGGAGTTCACTGTAAGCAAATGTGGCGGTCTGCCGTGTGGATGCCAATCAACATTCGCAGGACCTGCTGATGTCTGCACCTCCCCTAAATCAGTATAACGATACGCTACATCCATCGTAATATTTTTTGTTAATTCCCAAGCTACACCCGCACTCACCATATACGCCAGTCCAATATAATTTCCACCCACGGTTTTTGTGATCGCAGTTTGGGTAGGTGTTGGGCTTAAAAAAGGAAATTTAAAAAGTACGCCAGTCACATGCTGATAAGCCATACCGATACCTGCCCCAATAAATGGGCGCACCGTAGTTGAGAAGGCAGGCAAATCAATAAACCCAGCTGCAAATAATGCATTAGAATTAACATCTGCGCTCACCGGTTGAGAAGAACCAGAGCGAATAAAATTAGCGTTGCCAGAATACTGAAAATGAGGTTGATAATCGAAGAGTAATTCTGTTCGAACAGCATCCGTCAAACGGTAACCCAAACCCGCTTCAATAAGCGCAGAGGAACCAAAATTACCTTGGGCGCTGCGAAAAGACCCAAATAAATCAGGCGGCGTAGAAGCATGCGGATGAGTATCTGTAAAACGTGCAGAGTCTGAATGGCTATAACCTAAACTGCCTTTCAAATACCATTGGTTATTAAGATCATGAAAATCCGCATAACCAGGTATGAGTGAACTCGCTAAAACAACGAAAGAAATTAATCGAACCGGTAGCATTACCATTTACCTCGTTATTTATTATAAGAATATTAATAATGCTAAATTTACTGCTAAATGTAACTAAAATCAATCATATTTACGCATTTAAGATTAATGAGATAAAAATTGCGACAATTCTATCGTGCGTTTTACTACTCCCTCCGACTCCCCGTCAAAAACTTTAAAAAGCTTCTCTTTCACCGCATCGGCTTTCCCAAACACATTATGATATTTTATCTCATATTTATTATCGCTGTATTTTCTTGCACAGAATAAGCCAACACCGATGCCAATGCTGCCTGCAAGCACTGCAGCTGAAATAGGAGATACAGCCACATATCCGATGGCCAACCCCACCCCTAACGCAATGGCCAGGGTAGCAAATAAAGTACTCATTGCTATTTGGAACTTCTGAGAGAGAAATAGAACTCCAATTAACTCTTCTTTGAGTCCTTGCTCACAGGCCTGCAATTGTTTTTTGGTTCTCAGATTTCCTTTTTCAATTTCCGCTACTATGTTTTTCATTATGTACTTAATAATTTTTTGCTTAGTTTTATCTTGTATTTCTTTCTCTTCTTTTAATACGTGAAAAAAATCTGCAATAGCTGGATATGCCTTCTGACATTCTTCAGTGGAAGGTTTAGTTAAAGAAGCAAGAACAAAATCTGCAGCACTAAACGCTACATTTAAATCCTCTATCTCTATTATTTTTTCTTTTAATAATTGGCTTAAAATATTTTCAACAGTTTTCTTTAGAACGTTTCCCATGCCGCTAGATGAATCGAGAACGCATTCAGCAAAAGTGCCGCCTACACAGTGAACAATTTTCAGTGGACCACCCATTGTATACGTTGGTAAATCAATGATATCCCACTGATTTAATAATCCTCTGGCTAGAGAATGAAAACCATCGTAAACCTGCTTTTTGATGCCTGGATCGAATAAAAGATACGATTCATACAGTTGCTTTAAAAAAAATAATTTTTGCAAGGAAATATCTTTTGAAAAATCTCCTTTATAATAACCTTCCACTATTTCTTTAAAAGAAGAAAGATTTTGTTTTGGTTTTCCTGAAAGAATCCCGTCTTCTCCAAAATTCTCTATTATCTTTTCACATAAATGGATCCAAGAAGGAATTAGGTCATGCGAATGCGTATCCTCACTTCTTTCTGCTTGTTTACTTTCTTCTCCTTTACTCTCTTCTTCATTTTCCTTTAAAGCAGCTATTTCCATCTTTTTCAGAGACAACCATATCCCTAATTCTATCAATATGTGATGCGGCATTTTTTTTGTGCTATTACGCGCTGAAAGCACTCGGTGAGATTGGTCAGATTGATTTATGCATTTTAGAATCTTTTTTGCTATTTTAAACCTTCCATACAAAATAGCAAAATGCAACGCAGTATTACCTTCATAATCGCTTTCATAAAAAGAAATGCTGGCACCATATTCGTCGAGTAACGATACAATCTCCTTCTCTTCATCAAGAGACGGACATTCCTTAATTCTCTTCATAAGCTCCGTTCCGCCATTATGAGAGTGAACATGTCGATTCAAAAAAGAACCCGGAACAGAAGGATAATCAATTTTAGGGTATGTTAATTGATGCAACTCCATAACTTCTTTTTTGGAAAAATGAGCACGTATATCCTCTAATGGAGTACTGCCATTTTTTTTACGGAGATAAATTAACTCTTGTACAACGTCTTGCGCAACATCTGCTTCCAAAATAGTTTTACAAATATAATATTCTTTTCCGCAAGCAGCAAGGTGGAGAGCAGTGTTATTTCCTTTGTCTTTAGCTGATAATAAATCCTTATCATTGGCCTCCAAGTTTCTAAGGCTCATTAGAATAAATTTAAATAGCGGTGCAATTGTTGTTTTGTTATTTTTTTTTATGCGCTTATAAAGCGTTACCAAAAAAACCAGAAAGTGAGAAGGAAGCGGCTTAACTGATTTAAAGTCTGCTAATTCCTTCTGATCAGGGAATGTCTCTGGTTGCTCTTTTACTATACGAACCGCGTCTTTAAGGCTATTCTTCTCCATAGCATCCCATAATTTTTTTATTGCCTCACATCTCTTTATTTTTTCTAATGCCCGTTTTTTGTCTTCTGCATCTTCGCCTATTTTTTTGGGAGGCAGATCAAGTTGGTGTGTAAACGTGCGAGTCCGAGGTTTTACTTGTTGGTTGCCATCAGAAATATTACCTTCATTTCTAAACATATATAATTCCTTCAAATCATAGGTACAGGCGATCATGCATTTTATTTAAAAGATGAATAAATGTCCAGGCTTTTTGTTTTAAATTGATGCAATAACCTCAATTCCGTCATTTTTATCAGAAAGTTATTTAATATTATTAAAATTCAGCTCTTTGCTTCAATTGATACAATAATTCCAGTGCCTCTCTCGGCGATAACTGATCAGGATGAGTGTTTTTTAATAATTCAATCACTGGATTTTCACGTGTCACTGAAAAATTATTTTCTGATAGTACCGTGGGCGTGTGGGCGTTATTTTCTAAATTATGTAGTTTTTGCTTTGCTATCTGAATCACTTGGCGTGGAATACCTGCTAATTGCGCGACTTGAATCCCATAGCTTTGATTAGCTGCGCCTGATTTGATTGTGTGTAAAAAAATAATTTTTTCGCCCTGCTCTATTGCATCAAAATGTTTGTTTTTTACAATAGATAACTCATCTTCTAATGCCGTTAATTCGAAGTAATGCGTTGCAAATAAAGTAAATGCTTTTATCTCACGCGCTAAATATTCCGCGCAGGCAAAAGCTAAAGATAATCCATCAAACGTGCTGGTGCCTCGGCCAATCTCATCCATTAATATTAAACTACGCTCTGTGGCATTATGCAAAATAGCGGCTGTTTCTGTCATTTCAACCATAAATGTGGAACGACCACTCGCTAAATCATCTGCTGCACCTATACGCGTAAAAATGCGATCTACCAACCCAATGCGTGCGGATTTTGCTGGAATAAAGCTACCGATATGCGCTAATAATACGATCAAGGCCGTTTGTCGCATATAAGTAGATTTACCGCCCATGTTGGGTCCTGTAATCACTAACATGCGTTCATGTTGATTTAACATAATATCATTCGGGATAAACGGTTGTTCTAAAACAGTTTCAACAACAGGGTGTCGCCCCGCCGTAATGACTATTTCAGAAGTGTCTATTAATTCTGGACAACATAAATCTAAACTATCCGTGCGTTCAGCCAAATTAGTTAGTACATCTAATTCTGCTAATGCTTGCGCTGATTTTTGTAAATGAGTTAAATCAAGTAAGATAATCTCTAATAACGCATCATATAATATTTTTTCAAGCACTAACGCATTATCACGACTGCTTAACGCTTTATCTTCATAAATTTTTAATTCAGGCGTAATAAATCGCTCTGTATTTTTTAATGTTTGACGACGAATATAATCTGCAGGTGCATGCTCGGCCTGCAATCGGCTAATTTCAATATAAAATCCATGCACGCGAGTATACCCTACTTTTAAGGTAGAAAGTCCTGTGCGTTTTTTTTCGCGTTCTTCCATTTCAAGTAAAAAATCCCCTGCATTTTCACTCAAATTTAATAATTCATCCAGCTCTGCGTCATATCCTTTTGCAATGACACCGCCATCACGAATCGTGATCGGTGGATTTTCAACAACCGCTTTATTCAATAAATCATATAATTTAGGATAGTCACTGATATTTTTTGCTGATTCTTTCAGTAATGGCGATGTGAATACCATTAACTGTTTTTGTAAGGCAGGCAATACACTAAGCGTATGACGTAATTCTGTTAAATCACGTGGACGTGCTGTTTTTAATGCAATACGTGTGACAATTCGTTCTAAATCGCCCACGCTACGTAATAGTTCATGTAATGCTAAATACTGTCGATCCATTAAAAGATTTTTAATACTGTCCTGGCGCGCATGCAACACAGCATGATGACGCAACGGTTGCTGAATCCAGCGTTTTAATAAACGACTTCCCATGGCTGTCGCTGTATAATCAAACACTGATGTTAATGTATTTTCCTGGCCACCCGATAAATTCGTGACTAATTCTAAATTACGTCTTGTTGTTGCATCTAAAATCACTGTGTCATCACGGCGTTCGACACAAAGTCTACTCACATGTGCCAATTGGCCTTGTTGCGTTGTTTTTGCATACTGTAATAAGCAACCCGCAGATGACAATGCAACGGACATCTCTTGGCAACCAAATCCTGCCAGATCATGCGTTTGCATTTGCTCTGTCAATAAACGTATAGCTGTTTCAAGATCAAATTCCCAAGAGGGGCGGCGACGTATGCCTGAACGCGTCAATGTCAGTGCAAAATCTTCACTGATTAATAATTCAATAGGATTTAATCGTTCTAATTCACTGAATAAAGCATCTTGCCCTTCGACTTCTAATAAACTAAATCGACCACTACTCATATCCAATATTGCGATACCAAATTTTTCTTTTTCAGCATGGAGGGAAACCAAAATAGTATCTTGATTATTTTCTAAGAATGCCGCATCACTGACTGTGCCTGGCGTTAATAGACGGACGACTCGACGTTCTACGGGGCCAATACTTGTTTTAGGGTCACCGATTTGTTCGCAAATTGCAATACTTAACCCTTGCCGTATCAGTTTCGCCATATACGATTCTGCCGCATGATAAGGCACACCTGCCATGGGAATTGCTCTACCAGAATTTTGCCCTCTCGAGGTTAAAGCAATATCGAGTAAACGCGCTACTTTTTCTGCATCCTCAAAAAATAATTCATAGAAATCACCTAAACGATAAAACAATAACATGTCAGGGTATTCTGATTTGATTCGCAAATATTGCTGCATCATGGGTGTGTGTTGCTTGATCGTTTCTAATTGTTCTATCATAGTATTCTTCTCTTAATCTGAAAAAATAAGGGAATCTGAAAAAATAGGATTAGGGTTATAACATGACCAAGACAACCGAACAACTTGCCTCTACGCTTGGCGAACAATTAAAAACGCGCGGCTGGAAATTAGTCACTGCAGAATCCTGTACGGGCGGCGGCCTGGCGTATGCTATTACTGCTATTCCTGGCTCATCCGTTTGGTTCGAACGCGGTTTTATTACTTATAGCAATCTCTCAAAAATGGAATTACTGGGTGTAAGTGAATTAACGCTCAATACAGTGGGCAGCGTTAGTGAAGAAACGGCGGGGGAAATGGCGGAAGGTGCTTTGCATTATAGCCAGGCGGAGGTCAGTATTGCAATCACGGGTATCGCAGGACCTGATGGTGCAACCTCAAATAAACCTCTTGGGACAGTTTGGATCGCCTGTGCAGCTACCCATACCTCTACAAAAATAACACATCATCTTTTTTCAGGTGATCGCTCTGCTATTCGAGAGCAATCTATTCAGGCCGCCTTAGAAATATTAATAAAAACATTAATTTTCAAAGAGTTATGAATATTTATCACGTTTTAGATACGAATAATGTGATATAAATCACTTTTTAGGAACGAATAATGTGAGAATTATCACGTTTTCGGACCGTATCTCTTGCAATGACTCAAGAAAATACGTACACTGACTGGTATATGAATCGAAACCTTTATCACAAGCTTCTCAAATGGAAAACATCTCATAACCGCAAGCCACTTATCTTGCGTGGCGCGCGTCAAGTGGGCAAAACACATTTACTGAAATTATTTGGCAAACAAGAATATGCTTCCTGTACTTATTTAAACTTTGAAGAAGATCCCAAATTAAATGATTTTTTTACGGAGCATCTTTCACCATCAGCCATACTAGAACGCCTCAGCATTTATCTCGACCAGCCATTACAAGCTGAGAATAGATTACTGATCTTTGATGAAATACAAGAATCACCTGCCGCGTTAAATAGCTTGAAATATTTTAATGAAAAAGCCAATGAATATCATATTGCAGCCGCTGGCTCGTTATTAGGCGTTAAATTAACACATACAAAAGGATTTCCTGTTGGGAAAGTAAATTTTCTTGATCTCCATCCTTTAGGATTTTTTGAATTTTTAGATGCGCTAGGGAAAAAGAAATTACTTGAGTTCCTAATGCAACAAAATAGATTTAATCCCATTCCAGAACCTTTTCATCAGGATTTACTTTTTCTTTTGAAAAAATATATGTTCATTGGCGGCATGCCAGAAGCTATTGCGGAATATATAAAAACTCAAGATATCTTATCCGTACGAACAATTCAGAATGAAATTTTAGATGCGTATGCATTAGATTTTGCAAAACACGCCCCCAAAGAACAACTCATGAAAATCTCTCTTATTTGGGAATCTATTCTCCCACAACTTGCAAAAGAAAATAAAAAATTTATTTTTTCTGCATTGCGACAAAGCGCACGTGGAAGAGAGTATGAAACAGCCATTCAATGGCTAGTAGACGCGGGTTTAATTGATAAATCCTATCATATCAATACACCTAAGCTACCTTTGGCTGGGTTCACAGATAGAAATATTTTTAAATTGTTTGTATTAGATGTAGGATTACTTTCTGCGATGAGTCATCTTCCTGCAAAAATAATCACAAGTGAGGAAGGATTGTTTTCTGAGTTTCATGGTGCATTCACTGAAAACTTTATTGCACAGGAATTAAAGCTACAGCACTATCCTCTTTACTACTGGACGAGCAAAGGCAAAGCCGAAGTAGATTTCATTATAGAACAAGAAGGAGCTTTATTTCCCCTAGAAGTTAAAGCGGGAATATCACGTAAAAAGAAAAGCCTGCTTGTCTATCAAGAAAAATATCATCCTGCTTTGTTACTCCGTACCTCGCTGATGAATCTAAAAAAAGATGGGGATATAGGTAACCTGCCGCTTTATTGTATGGGGCAATTAGGCGAATTGCTTAAGAATGTGCCAAGCTAAAAACCTTCAGCCTATCCCTTGTATGTGAGAACCCTTGCAAAAAACGCGCCACGCTAAGAAAAAAACATACTTTCAGGATAATGTTTTTTATTATTTGTCGCAAGTTGATGCGTATTTATCCGAGCGGTCTCTGCAATAAAACAATCAACTATTGATAAAGTAATACCACGTAATTGATATTTATAACGATATTCCCCTGCTTTTTGAGCAAGCTCTCTCGTGATAGGTTCTATATGACAAACATTAATAAAATCTTCAGTCGCCTGTTTTTCCTGTGGGCGCATACCTGCATATAATTCATAGACTGATAATAAACTTAAAAAAGCAATTTCTTTTTGCCACAACGAAATCACCATCTTGCGCGCGTCTGGTAATCCACGTAAAAAATTAATGGCTATGTCTGTGTCTAGTAGAACAGTTTTCAACGAATGGCCCCTCCCTTCGATTATCTTCACGACGCAGCTCATTAACAATATCAACACTACTTTCTGTTCGCTTTTCCCATTTTCCAAAACTTTGAATTGCTTTTTCAAGACGATTTTTTTGAAGATATACCTGTAATGCTGCTTCTACGGTTGCACTAAAATTAGGGTTAAGCTTACTTGCTGCTTTTAGTACCTCTGCACTAATAGATATAGTCTTTTTTACAGTATTCATACTTTTTAATACCCCTTGGTAATATGATATGTTTACCCTACTAGTAAGGAGTATAGTACAACATTATTAATATTACCATCTGCTTACTTCAAGACTTAATTTATTTGCTTTATCTTATAAGGTGAATATAATGAGCTAGATGTATTTTCATCCCCCTATCTTTATAATCTTTTATCAATCAAGAGGATTTTACTAATGCCAACGGAAGATAACAAAAAAAAGGCTTTGGACGCTGCATTAAGCCAAATCGAGAAACAATTTGGTAAAGGCTCTGTCATGCGCCTGGGCGATGTGCCAGAAGCACGAGATATTAAAACCATCTCCACAGGTTCTTTAATGCTGGATATAGCACTTGGCATTGGTGGTTTGCCCCGTGGGCGTATCGCAGAAATTTATGGCCCTGAATCCTCTGGCAAAACAACATTGACCCTGCACGTGATTGCCTGTTGCCAACGCGCAGGTGGCATAGCCGCATTTGTCGATGCGGAACACGCGCTTGACACGGGTTATGCAAAAAAATTGGGAGTTAATATAGATGAATTATTAATTTCTCAGCCTGACACAGGTGAGCAAGCTTTAGAAATTACAGACATGCTGGTTCGTTCCAGCGCGGTCGATATTGTCGTCATTGACTCCGTTGCTGCCCTGACACCCAAGGCGGAAATTGAAGGCGAAATGGGCGATTCACACATGGGCTTGCAAGCACGCTTAATGTCACAAGCACTGCGCAAACTCACCGCTAATATTAAGCGCTCAAATACCTTAGTTATTTTTATTAATCAAATCCGTATGAAAATAGGTGTAATGTTCGGTAACCCAGAAACCACGACAGGCGGCAATGCGCTGAAATTTTATGCCTCTGTGCGTTTAGACATTCGCCGTATTGGTAATGTCAAAAATGGGGATGAAGTTATTGGTAGTGAAACACGCGTAAAAGTTGTCAAAAATAAAGTAGCTCCACCCTTCAGACAAGCTGAATTTGAAATTCTTTATAACCAGGGTATTTCACGCGAAGGCGAGATCATTGAACTAGGCGTATTACATAACCTGGTCGATAAAGCAGGCGCTTGGTTTAGCTATCAAGGCCAACGTATTGGTCAGGGTAAAGACAATGTCCGTATTTTTTTGAAAGAGCATCCTGAAATCACACAGGAAATCGAAGCCAAACTTCGCGAAAAATTACTGCTTAACCTCAACCCTGTCACTGAAAAAACCTCAGAAACTGAGGAGACTGACGCCTGAGCGAACAGATTATCCTTGTCCGGCGCACTGCACTTAACTTATTGGCGCGCCGCGAACATTCCGTGGCGGAACTGTCTCGCAAATTACAGCGCAAATTGTTCAATATAACCGATATTAATACTGTACTTTCGATGCTCGCCACAGAAAATTTAGTCAATGACGCGCGCTTTATAGAAAATTTTACTCATTATAGACGCTCTAAAGGCTATGGTCCCCTTCGCATTCGAGCGGAACTCATAGAACGTGGTATTGCACAAGATTTAATTGAACATCATCTCAAAATCCTCGACAATACCTGGCTTGATGATGCCCATCGTGTATGGCAAAAGCGCTTTAAAAATAGTTTGCCGCACGATTTTAAATCCCGCGCCCGACAAATGCGTTTTTTGCAATACCGTGGATTTACATCTGAACACATTAACTTTATTTTTCATAGCGATGATGAGACATGATAACCAAACAAAACCCGACTGTTTTGAGCACGAACCAACTACGCGATTTATTTTTAGATTATTTTCGTCGATACGAACATCAAATAATCCCCAGCAGTTCGCTCGTTCCAGGCAATGACCCCACTTTATTATTTACCAATGCGGGCATGGTACAATTTAAAGATATTTTCCTGGGCAAAGAAAAATTCGCTTATACACGCGCAGCCTCTGTACAACGGTGTATACGCGCAGGTGGCAAACATAATGATTTAGAAAACGTGGGTTATACCGCTCGTCATCACACTTTTTTTGAAATGCTGGGTAATTTCAGTTTTGGAGATTATTTTAAACGCGAAGCGATTCAATTTGCCTGGCGATTTCTGACAGAGATTTTACACTTACCTGTCGAAAAATTATGGATCACTGTTTACCGTGAAGATACTGAAGCAGCAGATATCTGGCTGAATGAAATAAAAATTGATCCCCAAAGACTCACCTACTGCGGTGAAGAAAGTAATTTCTGGTCTATGGGACCCACAGGGCCTTGTGGTTCTTGCACTGAAATTTTTTATGATCACGGCGCAGATGTTGCAGGCGGGCCACCAGGCAGTCCCGATGAAAATGGTGATCGTTATGTTGAAATCTGGAACCTCGTCTTTATGAAGTACGATCGAGCCGCAGATGGCACATTAACACCACTACCGAATCCGTCTGTTGATACTGGCATGGGATTAGAACGTATCGCAGCTGTGATGCAAGGCGTACACAGTAATTACTCGATTGATGTCTTCCAAGCCTTAATAAAAGCCATTACAACACTCGCCCATAGACAGGATCTCGCCTATCCCTCATTGTGCGTCATTGCAGATCATATTCGTTCTGCGGCCTTCTTAATCACTGAGGGCGTGTATCCTGCTAATGAAGGTCGCGGCTATGTCTTACGCCGTATTATTCGTCGCGCATTGCGTCACGGTAATCAATTAGGTTTTACTACTGAGCCTTTCTTTTATAAATTAGTGACTCCGCTCATCACTGAAATGGGTAAAGCCTATCCTGAATTATCTAAAGCAAAAACAACTATTGAAAAAATACTACTTCAAGAAGAAGAACAGTTTAGCATCACATTAGCGCAAGGCTTAAAACTCTTTGAGCAAGCCACTCAGCATCTCAAAGAGAATATGATTCCAGGCGATATTCTTTTTAAGTTATATGATACGTATGGTTTTCCTATTGATTTAACGGCTGATATTGCACGTGAACGTCATTTAACTCTTGATTATGATAGTTTCGAGGCAGCAATGAATGAACAACGCGATCGCTCAAGACAAGCCAATAAATTCACGGCGGTTTATGCAGTGGGCGCACATGTTGATCCGACTGAATTTACAGGTTACAAAGATGAATTACTTTCTAATACCACTGGAAAAATTATCGCGCTTTATCAGGATGATAAACCCGTCACTGTATTACCCAGAGGCGCAACAGGCGCTATTATAGTAGATCGTACCCCTTTTTATGCTGAATCGGGCGGACAAGTCGGGGACCAAGGTATTTTAAAAACGTCTGATGCAGTGTTTCAGGTATCTGATACTCAGAAACAAGGCCAAGCCTTTGCGCATGTCGGCACTGTCAACACAGGCCAATTTCAAGTAGGTGATACTATTTATGCGGAAGTTGATACAGAACGTCGTGGAGCTATCGTATTAAACCATACAGCAACACATTTATTGCATCGAGTCTTACGTCAGCTACTAGGTGAACATGTCGTACAGAAAGGTTCTTTAGTAGAACCCGACCGCCTGCGATTTGATTTTTCTCATCACTTACCTATCACTCCCGAAGAAATAAAAAAAATAGAACAAGCTGTTAATCAAGACATTCGTTCTAATCACGCCGCGAGTGTAGATATTACCTCGCCAGAAAAAGCAATAGAAAATGGTGCCATCGCTTTATTTGAAGAAAAATATGGAGATGAAGTACGCGTGGTACGCTTTGGTGATTCCGTAGAACTCTGTGGCGGCACGCACGCACACCATACAGGTAATATTGGTTTATTTAAAATTACCTCTGAATCGGGCGTTGCGGCGGGTATTCGCCGTCTCGAAGCAGTCACTGGAACAGGCGCTTTGCGCTGGATTGAAAAACGTGAAATGGATTCTAAACAAAAATTATCACAACTCGAAGATGAAAAGCGCTTATTAGAAAAACAATTAATGCAATTAAAAGAAAAATTAGCGGGTACTTTAAGCCAGGATTTAGTTGCTCGCGCCCGCAACATGAATGGCATCAACATCGTCACTGCCCAATTAGAAAATACGGATACTAAATCATTACGCAGTACAGTGGACCATCTTAAAAATAAACTCAAGAGCGCTGTTATCGCCCTTGCCACTGTGGAAAATAACAAAGTCACTATTATTACAGGCGTCACACAAGATAATACAGGGAAAATAAAAGCAGGCGAATTAGCTAGTATGATTGCATCACAAGTCGGTGGGAAAGGCGGTGGCCGTGCAGATTTAGCGGAAGCGGGTGGCAATCAACCTGGGAATTTAACGGCTGCATTAGAATCAGTTTACCCATGGATCGAACAGAAATTAAAAAATTAAGAAATTAAAAAAGAGAATGTTCAACCGTGTCATTCCCGCGAAGGCGGGAACCTATTCTGACGTGCAACTAAACCTGTCTTGGTAAGTGCAAATTATTTTACTAAGGTCATTTTAGCTAGAGGGCAGAATGGGTTCCCGCCTTCGCGGGAATGACAAGCTTTCGCGGGAAGACAAGCTTTCCAGGGAATGACACAGTTAAATGAACATTCTCTTAAAAAATTAACATGTCTATTTTATAGACATAGCAATCCCTATCGTGCATGATAGCTAATTTAAAAGAGAGATTAAAATAACCATGGCGCTATTAGTTCAAAAATTTGGTGGCAGCTCACTCGGCACGTTGGAGCGCATCAAACACGTGGCGGCAAAAATATGTCATGCCAAACAAGAAGGCCATCAAATTGTCGTGGTTGTTTCAGCCATGCAAGGTGAAACAGATAGACTCATTCAACTTGCTAATACGCTTACCGATGAGCCTAATCCCCGAGAGTATGATGTATTAATCGCGACTGGCGAGCAAGTATCGATGTCACTCCTCGCTATCGCACTCAATAGCATGGGCTGTTCTGCGCGTTCCTACACAGGCTCCCAGGTGGGCATTGAGACGGATCAAGTCCATACAAAAGCACGCATTTTAAATGTCAGAACAGCTCTTATTTCAAAAGAATTAGCCGAAGGTCATGTGGTCATTGTAGCAGGCTTCCAAGGAATCAATTCACAAGGCGATACGACTACACTAGGTCGTGGTGGTTCTGATACAACCGGAGTCGCCATCGCAGCAGCTCTGAATGCGGATGAATGCCAGATTTATACAGATGTGGAAGGGGTTTTCACCACCGACCCACGCATTATTCCGCAGGCACGTTTATTATCACAAATCAGCTTTGAAGAAATGTTAGAAATGGCGAGTCTAGGCGCGAAAGTGTTACAAATGCGCTCGGTGGAGTTAGCTAGCAAACACAACCTTCCTGTACGGGTACTTTCTACTTTCAGTCATCACCCAGGCACTCTGGTTACTTTTGAGGATAAAATTATGCAAAAACGTCTAGTCTCGGGTGTTGCCTTCAGCCGTGAAGAGGCCATTATCACCCTAAACGGCGTTCCCAATCGCCCTGGGATTGAAGGGTATATTTTAGGTTTAGTCAGCGATGCCCATATTGAAATTGATATGATCGCCCAAAACGCAACAGATAAAGAAACTAATGACCTCACTTTTACATTGCACCGCAAAGACTATCCCAATACATTAAAAATTATCCAGAAAATTGCAGATGAATTACCCATTGCATCCATTAAAAGTAATACAAAAGTCGCAAAATTATCTTTAGTTGGCATTGGTATGCGTTCTCACCCGGGTGTCGCAAGCAAAATGTTCCAGGCACTTGGGCAGGCAGGTATTAATATTTCAATGATAACCACCTCCGAAATTAAAATTTCTGTCATTATCGAGGAAGAAAGTTTAGAACACGGCGTACATGCGGTTCATACCGCTTTTGAGTTAGATAAACAGCCCTCAGAACAAAAACAGATGTTCATGGAAGCATAATTCTATTTTAACCAACTGATAAATATAATATTATTACACTCTGAAACAAAGAGAGGATGACTGGGTTTCTTCCCTCTCGAGATACCTCACCCCGCAAGGTTTATCCGACACCACTACAATATTATCAATATTATAAAATCTTGTTTGCACAAGGAGACCATATTGTTTACCATTGCAACCCTGAAAGTCACCATGAACCACGGTAGATCCGAAATATTAAAAACATATTTAGGGACGTTACTACAGAGGTGAAGTTATTATAACAAGGCAGTTTAAGGAGAAATAAGATGCTCATTTTGACAAGGCGTGTAGGCGAAACACTCATTATAGGCGATGATGTTGTGGTCACCGTATTAGGAATCAAAGGAAATCAGGTACGTATCGGGATTAATGCACCTAAAAATGTGTCTGTACACCGTGAAGAGATTTATCAGCGTATTCAACAAGAAAAGACACCGTCTCCCACAAAAAATGTTACAGACGAGTCTATTGAATCCGAAAAAAAACCTAAAGAAAAAAATAAAAAACCTAAAAGTGAAGACCCTAAAAGTGAAGAGTAGTTCTATATTCATGAGATCATCATTTTTTAATTTTTAATACATTCCCGCATATTGCTGTGCGGGGTAATTTTCGACTGATTTTTTTATATTTATAGTATATTGGAGAGATGGCCGAGAGGCTGAAGGCGCTCCCCTGCTAAGGGAGTATGGGGCCAAAAGCTCCATCGAGGGTTCGAATCCCTCTCTCTCCGCCAAATAAGAAATTTTTTCTTTGAGTTTCCTTTGATTTTTATAAAGTTTCCTTGACTCCCTCTCTTTTTTTCATTAATGTCTCCCCTCTTTTCATTGTAAATTTTAGTAATTTTGCGCCCGTAGCTCAGTTGGATAGAGTACCTGGCTACGAACTAGGGGGTCGGGAGTTCGAATCTCTCCGGGCGCACACCAATAGAACAAAACCCTAAAGCTGTTACACACACTGCGCCCGTAGCTCAGTTGGATAGAGTATCTGGCTTCGAACCAGGTGGTCGGGAGTTCGAATCTCTCCGGGCGCGCCATCCATGGCAATTGCACTCAACTTCTTATTTTGTGGGGATCACTCAACTCGCAATGACGGCGCGAAGATTGCATTCTTTATCACGCTTAATGACAGTATTCATGCCTTTTAAAAATCCACGCTTTTTCTTAATATCTTGAACAGGCACAAATTCCAGTCGATTTTGATAATGAAATATATGTAGCTTTACTCCTGGCAATAAATTCATAGGCTCGCGCACTTCTCTGGGGATAACAATTTGATATTTTGGAGAAATAACAACCGTTTGTATATGTTCTCCCATCGATAACTTATTTGTATAAAAAATTATAATCGATAAAGATCGTTAAATCAATGCAGATCAACTGTCTTTTCCTAGCCATGAAAATAGATAGTTAAACGAATATTTTTAAAATTAAAGCTTCTTCTCCACCAGCATTTTCAAATCAGCCAGTCCAGTCTCAAAGTCTTTTCCAAGCATCGGCTTAAATACAAGACTCATCCAACGCTTAATAAGATTCTTACCTGAGTCTCCTCGATCCGTCCAAGTGACTCTTGTATCATCACCTTCAGGCACAAAATTAAGCTCGCCTTGGAAAGTAGACTGTGATCGCCCCATGTCGATATAAATATCATACGCAACGCCTGTTTGTGGATTCATTGAGGTAAATTGCATCCAGCCACTGCCCATTTTTTCGCTCTTCCAGCTTTGCTTAGCTCCAATGCCCACTTTGGGTCCTTGATAAGTGTATTGCAATGTTGCATCTTTATGTGAATTCCACGGAACCCATTTTTCCCATTCTTTGAAATTATTTACAAATGGATAAATTTGCTTGGGAGTTGCATGAATAGTCATGGAGCGCGAGACTATCCATTTAGATGGAATCAAAAACCCTCCAATCACAAAAATACCCGATAAAATAAGCAGAATGCTTAGCAGAATTTTTAGGATTCGCATGTCTTGGTCTCTTCAGAAATATCAAAACGATAGCCTATTTTATTTTTTAATTCCACAATACGCCGATAGGCTTCATCAATACGGCTTTCTGCAATCTTGCCTGTCATAACAGCCTGCTCAATGATCTCGATAATTTCTTGAGGATCTGCTGGAGAAGCTACTAATTGATTGCCGAATATTAATAGATCCGCCCCTGCGTTAACAGCCAGTTGCACTGCCTCTTCTAAACCATAATGATCTGTAATGGCTTTCATTTGCAAATCATCTGTGACAACTACGCCATCAAAATTTAATTTTTTCCGCAGTAAATCTGTCGTCATAGCCGCAGAAAGACTCGCGGGATAACCTTGGTTATCTAAGCCCTGATGAACAACATGCGCGGTCATCACCATAAAATGGTTATGACCTTCTTCTTGTAACAATTGCCTATAGGGTTCTAATTCAGATGGCTGCCAGGTGTGTGTAATATCCACAAAACCTTCGTGTGTATCGCCTGTTGAGCTGCCATGTCCGGGAAAATGTTTATAAGCGCCTATCATTCCATGAGTTTGATAAACATTCGAAAATATTTTTGCATAATGAACTACTTTTTCAGGGTCTTCTGAAAAACTGCGATCTAATTTACCTATAATAGGATTATTGGGATTAATATTCACGTCCACAAGAGGTGCAAAATTAATATGAATACCATTTTCTTTTAATGTTTTTACCATTTGTTCTGCATATTGAGTAGCTTGTTCATCCGTACCTCGTGCAATTTCAGCCATAGAAAGCGTTTTAGGAAATCCATAGCTTTCTTTTAATCGGTTAACTTTACCACCTTCATAATCAATACTGATGAATAAAGGCAAAGGCATAGCCGCTTCTCGTGCGTATTCTTGTAATTGCTGAGTTAAGCGCTGTAATTGTTGGGGATCTTTAATATTATGCTGGTAGGTTTTCGTTTGAAAATCATAATCAAATAAAATAACGCCGCCAATGCGTTTGGCCAAAATCGCTTGAACAATAGGATCTTGTGGCTTTAATTCCATGCCTTTAAATCCCAGGATTAACATCTGCCCTATTTTCTCTTTGAGCGTTAGAGTCATTTTATTACCTCAATATATTTCGAATAACATACTGCAAAATACCGCCATGCTTGTAATATTCCAACTCGTTTAATGTATCAATGCGTGAGCGTAATGGCATTTCTATCGTGACCCCATCCTCACGTTTTAGAATCGCTTTCAGTAGGGAGCGAGGCTTCATATTATCAGCCAAGCCTATAATATCAATTGTTTCAGACCCTGTGATATTAAATGTTTGACGCGTTGCGTCATCCATGAATTCCAGGGGTATAATACCCATGCCAATTAAGTTAGAACGATGAATACGCTCAAAACTTTCTGCAATGACGGCTGCAACACCCAATAATTTAGGGCCTTTTGCTGCCCAATCACGCGAAGAGCCTGTGCCATATTCTTTGCCCGCAATCACTATAGTGGGAATGCAATTTTGAGAATAACGCATCGCCGCATCAAAAATACTAAGAGTTTCTTGAGTCAAAGCATATCGCGTGAACCCCCCTTCTACACCAGGCACCATTTCATTTTTAATACGAATATTGGCAAACGTACCTCGCATCATCACTTCATGGTTGCCACGGCGTGAGCCATACGAATTAAAATCATTTGCTGAAACACCTCGCTCAAGTAAATATTGACCTGCTGGGCTGTCTGCTTTAAATGAACCTGCGGGAGAAATGTGATCTGTTGTCACACTGTCACCTAATAAGGCTAAAATTCTGGCTTTTTTAATATCCCTTATTTTTTCAGGCACAATAGCCATACCATCAAAAAAAGGGGGATGTTGAATATACGTTGAGGCTGTTTTCCATTGATATGTTTTAGCATCTGTCATTTTCATTGCGCGCCATTCATCCGAGCCCTGAAAAATATTTGCATAACTTTCTTTGAACATAGTTCCCGTAATTTTAGCCATTTCTGCAGCGATTTCTGCATTCGTTGGCCAAATATCTTTTAGATAAACCAACTCCCCTGTTTTTGATGTACCAATAGGGTCTTTTGTTAAATCTGTTAACACTGTGCCTGTTAATGCAAACACAACGACTAGAGGGGGTGAGGCTAACCAATTAGCTTTTGTTTGTGGATGAATACGGCCTTCAAAATTACGATTTCCTGATAACACAGCAGATACAATTAAATCATGTTGTGCAATCGTCTTGGCAATGTGATCAGGCAATGGGCCAGAATTACCAATACAGGTCGTACAACCATAGCCTACCAATGAAAACCCTACTTCATCCAAATATTTTTGTAACCCCGTTTTTTCTAAATAACGTGTGACGACTTGGGACCCTGGGGCAAAAGATGTTTTAACCCAAGGTTTGCGTGTTAAACCTTTCTCGATAGCACGTTTAGCGACTAATCCTGCTGCAATCAGTACACTGGGATTAGATGTATTCGTACAACTGGTAATGGCTGCAATGACCACATCGCCATGATGTAAAGGAACACCCTCTTCTGTTTCAAAAGATTTATTTTTTTCATCCAGGCGTTTGCTATCGACTAATAACGAGTCAAATGCCTGTGTTAAATTCGGTAATTTAACTTGATCTTGTGGACGCTTGGGACCTGCTACACAAGGTTTAATCGTTGATAAATCTAACTCAACTATATCTGTGAACACAGGATCAGGTTTACTTGGGTCAGGCCATAATGCTTGTAATTTAGCATACACCTCAACAAGCGCGATGGTCTGCTCATCACGGCCTGTTAAACGTAGATAATCCAGCGTTGCTTGATCAATGGGAAAAAATCCACAGGTTGCGCCGTATTCAGGTGCCATATTAGCAATAGTCGCGCGGTCCGCAATGGGTAAATCCTGTAACCCTGAGCCAAAAAATTCAACGAATTTACCAACCACGCCTTTTTTGCGTAGCAGTTGTGTCACGACCAAAACTAAATCAGTGGCCGTAATGCCTTCCCGTAATTTCCCACTCAGTTTGACGCCAATAACTTCAGGAATCAACATTGAAATCGGTTGGCCAAGCATCGCGGCTTCTGCTTCAATGCCACCAACCCCCCACCCTAATACACCTAAGCCATTAATCATTGTAGTATGGCTATCTGTACCCACTAATGTGTCAGGATAAGCGTATTTCTTTTCGTTAATATCTTGCGACCATACGGCTTTTGCTAAATATTCTAAGTTAATTTGATGGCAAATGCCTGTGTCAGGCGGTACCACTGAAAAATTCTGAAATGCTTTTTGTCCCCAACGTAAAAATTCATAACGCTCATAATTACGTTCCATCTCGAGAGTAGCATTGACTGCAAATGCTTCTTTTTTTATAAATTCATCTACGATAACAGAATGATCAATGACTAAATCGACAGGAGACAAGGGATTAATTTTTTCAGGATCGCCGCCTAATTTTTGAATAGCTGCGCGCATCGCTGCTAAATCAACGACAGCAGGGACCCCTGTAAAATCTTGCATTAAAACACGTGCAGGACGATACGCTATTTCGCGATCTGACTTTTTATTTTTTATCCATGCAACAACCGCTTGAATATCTTCTGATGTCACAGTACGCCCATCTTCATGACGTATGAGATTTTCTAATAAAATTTTTAATGTCACAGGTAATTCTGATAAACCTGTTAAACCCGCTTGTTCGGCTTCAGGTAAACTATAATAATGGTATTCAATATTATTAATGTTAAATGTTTTCAGCGCTTTTTTTGCAAAAATAATTTTTTCAGTGGTTAAATGTAATTCGTTATGCGGCTTACCGCCTCCATGTTTGTGTGAAACCCAAGCGGCTGGATCACTGGCTGGAAAAGATTCTTCTGAGGATTCATTCACAATATCTTCTGGATTTCCTAAGGGATTTTTTTTATCGTTCATGGTCAGTATCCTTCCTTATTCAAAAACACAAAATGCAGTTTACCATGCACTAGCAAATTAGTTTAGTTTGATTAAAGGATTTTTGGCTCTGTTAAAAAAGCTGCTATAATGTACCTTTATTCGAGAAGGCTAAAATGTACACACTTTACGGTTTATTTATCCTCCTGCTGATAGGCGCATTTTGTTTGCTATTTTTGCCTATCCGCGTGAATTCTCCCTACCACTATCGAAATAGTCTTGTTCTTTTCGGAATGATAGCTTTTTCTTTTAGTATTTATCTATTTTTTAATAATACGCTAGCCCTTGCTCAGTGGATCAACCACGGCCAACAGCATTATGAGCTATTAGTCGAATATAACCAGCTCGGCGGGATTGATGGCATGATTGCGAAGATCAAACAAAAATTGTCTCAAAACCCTTCAGATGAGCAAGGGCAGATGATTTTGAAGAAGCTCTACCACCTCAGACACCAACAGACGTAAATATTTTTCTATTAACTTTTGATAATGCAGTTTTATTCGGTGGATTACGATGCAAAGAGCGCACTAATCTACTCTACATTACTAAACATCAATCGTGATATTGATAACCGTTATACCGCAACACTGCCAGCGTCTCTGCTTCATTCTGTTTTAAATCCAGCGCATGGTAAGATTGCGCCATAATTACTAATGCTTTTGGTATAGCGGGAGCACCCTGATAATGTCTAATGACTAAATTTGCACGATTAGCGGCTGCTACATAAGCTGCTCGATCAAAATAATACTGTGCGATCTCTACTTCATGATCTGCCAAAATATTTCGAAGGTAAATCATATATTGGTGTGCAGCAGGCGCATAGCGGCTATGCGGGAACAATCGTACGACTTGTGCAAAATCCGCATACGATTTTTTAATTTGTGCGAGATCACGTGTAGCGAAATCCACCGTAAATAATCGCTCGAAAACACCCATATTTTGAAAATAATTCGCTTGCCCACGCATAAAATAAGCGTAATCGACATGAGGATTAGCGGGATGTGCATGAATGAATTGGTCTGCCGCTGCTTCTGCCAAGGCATAATCACCGGCCATATAATAAGCATATATGATATGCATCTCTGACGTTTCTGTATCACGCCCAAAAGGATATTGCACTTGTAGCGCTTCAAAACGCCTAATAGCCTCTTGGTAGCCATGATCACGCAATGCAGCTTCCCCACGCTCAAAAATTTGCTGCCCCGTCTCATTTTTATAGACTTCTGCTGGGTCAGTCACAGATGAACAGGCACTTAAAAAAGGAAATAATAATAGCATACTACTGGCTGCCATCATTCTTATAAGCAATTTTGCAAACGTCATTTTTGAATATCCCCTAAAATAATGCCGTGCATTGTACTACAATTTTTGGCATCATCCACGAACTTATGAAAATTCAGCAAACAATCCTGATTCCTGAGAGCTTAAAAGGGATACGCCTGGATCAGGCACTGGCAAAGCTGTTGCCTGATGAGTCACGCACTCAAATTCAAGCATGGATCAAAAATGCTGAAATTACAGTCAATGGCCTTGTGGCTCGCACACGTCATCCTGTTAAAGGCGGTGAAACCGTCTTATTATCTGCGATGCGTAAAGCTCAGCCAGTGTGGGATGCGGAAGAAATCGCATTAGATATTATCTATGAAGATGATGCCCTGCTCGTTATTAATAAACCCGTTGGTATGGTGGTACACCCTGCCGCAGGACATAGAACAAGTACATTGCTCAATGCATTATTGCACCATGCTCCTACCTTAAAAGAATTACCACGCGCAGGGATTTTGCATCGTTTAGATAAAAATACATCAGGTTTATTAATAATTGCTAAAACGCATATTGCTTTTATAAAACTATCAAGACAATTAAAAAAACGAGAAATCACACGTATTTATCAAGCGATTGTGAGTGGTGTGCTGACAAGTGGCGGTTCTATTAATCAACCCATTGGCCGGCATCCTATTAAACGTCAATCTATGGCAGTGATTGAAACAGGCAAACCTGCGGTGACCCACTATCGCGTACTTGAACGCTACCGCGCGCATACGCGAGTCAAAGTACAACTTGAAACAGGTCGTACTCATCAAATACGCGTTCATATGGCTTATATTCACTATCCTCTATTGGGAGATCCCACATACGGTGGGCGTTTGCAATTACCCAAAGGCGCATCCGAGGAATTAATACAGGCATTACGTCAATTTAGACATCAGGCATTACACGCAAGCGAGTTAAGTTTTATTCATCCGATCACTCAACAGCCTTTGCATTTTCAAGCCTCTCTGCCGCACGATATGCAGCAGTTGATCAATATTCTTAAGAGCGACCTACTCTCCTACGCTAAGACTTAGTGGCCTCTCTTCTTTTTTCTCTGGCGCTATCACAGCGTTTAGTTGCTGTTGATCGTTCTGGCTCTTAAAAAGACCTAGACCACTCCCTCCCAATGAAACAATTCCTACCGCTACTGCGGGAACAACAGTCATACTGGCAGCTGTAAGTAAAGCAAGAGCGGCAAGACTGCCAATCAACCCAGTGAGAGCGACCTTGAGTTCCATTGGCATGGGCAAATCTCCTATGTCTTTTTTAAAATCTTCTGCGTCTTCAAGCTCAAAATGACCCCCATTTTTTTTCTCCTCAGCTTCGGCAATCCATCTTTCGATACATTGTTTTGTGCTAGGTAATAATGAGCTATCTTTCAGGAACGTCTTTACTTTTTGCATCTTTTTATAACAATCACTCAAAATTGCTTCCTTGTGTATCTTACACAAGAGTTTTTGAGTTTCTTCTCTCATTTGATCAGGTATCTCGCCATTTTCTGTCACCTTTTTCTGAATCATCTCTGGAGTGAAGCTCTCTGGCTCTTTCACAATATTCTCTATAGTCTCTTGGATGAATTGTAAGGTTATGCGAAATGGGCTATTGTCGTCTTTTTCTTCTGATTCACACCTAACAGCCGCCTCAGCAAAAGGCGTAATAAAAGAACCAAAATCCATTGAGCAAAGTGGAGATACTTGCTCCTTAATATTTTCTAATAAAAAAGCTAATGGAGAAGGACTTTTCGCACGCTGGCGCTCAACTGCGCCCGCCAGTAATAAGTTCAATGCGCTGCGTAGTGCTAGCGCTGTAGAAGATACTTTTTGTTGCAGACAGTGGTTATAAAAAATACCTCCCATCCCCTGCCTAAAATTGTCAGAATTGAAAGGTAATGGAGAACGAAGGCTGGATTCTATCAACTTATTTCTTTCCTGCTCTATCTGAGCCCTGTCAGGCAAATCCTTAAGAACCTCTGCATACAAACTTACTACACGCTCAATTTCTTTTTCTGGCTCTATAACCGCTTGATTATCTCTGCAATATATATTTTTATAAGCTTTAAGAATAGCGTCCAACAGCCTGCAATCGCTATTTCTAAATTTTGAATTTAAAAATTCCAAGAGATCTAAAAGCTCTGACAGCATTTGTAATCTATGAGAGGATTTCTCTAGAGCGGGGTCAGTTGTTAAAGAAATAATAGATAAAAAACTCCTACTCATACAATAAAGAAACCAACCGAGATGGGTCTCCCGATTCAATCCAGAGTTGAACCTTATATCTGTTAGAATTTCTGTGAGTTTCAAGTTGTTATTTTTCTTTAAAGCAATCTCAATGATTTTTTTTGCAACAGAAAATTGCTTGTTCTCTATTGCCCAATCAAATAATGTCTTATTTTGCCAATTATCGCATTTTGTAAAATTATAGCTCTCTACTTCAAGAAGCTTTGTTATCTGCTCAAGCGCTAATTCAGAAAACGGCTCCTCCTTATTAGAACAAAGAACCTCTATCAACGGTGTACGATTAGATGTGACAGAGCTATTCAGTAATCCTGCAGCTGTATCAGCATGTTCCTGAATTTCTTTTACGAGTGCATCGAGTTTCTCCTCAATATTCCCTCCCTTATTCCACTCCCGAAGCCATTCTTTATTATTACGTAACATAACCCCGCCCACTTTAACCATATTTTGGTTCGAATAATACATTTATTCTATTTGGAATGCAATATGCAAGAAGTATGCTGTTGATTTATAAGGTTTTTAAGAATGGCTTGGGAATTGACGGCAGGTATTAAACGCATATTCCATCTTTCCCCTTTCCTTACAGCGTCTCAACAACCCCACTACACTGTATGCCCCTGACAGACACATGGCTATTGCAGATGGAGCAACACTAAGGCTGGCTGCTGCCAGCAAAGCATAAGCAAAAACACTAACAACAAATACTAATAAAGCTGCCTTTAATGCTATCGACATAGGCAGTGTTGGCATTTTTTGGAGAAAAATTCTTGCCTCTTCTGCTTCTGTGCTATTTTTCGCATTAAAGTTTGCACCATGGATTACTCTTCTTCTTTCATCTAACTTCTGATAAGCAAAGAGAGCGTGATTTTTTAAACGTTCCAATACCTGTAGAATAAAATAAGAAGGATGTCCATTTGGTATTTCTTTTTGCAGAGCTTGATGAGTATCTTCAATCACAACCACCCCGTTAGCCCAACCGTATAGTGTTAACAGAGTTAGATCAGGTATTACTGCTGTAGGAATACTTTCAGCCAATTCCACATATTCTTTTGTTAATTGAATGCTCTCCTCTTGCAAATTACCTGAGTAACGTAATAAATTGTCTATGTGGTTCATCAGAATAGTACATACGGTCTGAGATTTTTCTCTCTCATGTTCCGAATGCTTACAACAAAAAAAGTACCACAGAAATCGTAAAAATTGCTTATTCTGTTCATCAAGGCGAGGCTTATGAAATTTATACAAAAAGAACTCTTTTAATAGATATCGAAAGACAGAAAAATTTTCTCCATATTCTGTCAACTCTTTTGATACAAGTAAAGTGAAAGCTTTTTTAATCTTCGCAGCTTCAAGAATGCTTGCCGCAATAGGAAATAACTTTAGAACAATTGCCTTGGATAATAAAGTATGGCCATCCTCGTCAACCATGCCAAAGTTAATTTCCTTTTTTAGAAGAATATCTTTTATCCATTCAGCAATTGTGTGAAGCATTTTTAATGGGAGTTTATTATAAACAACTGCAAAATTAAGTTGCGTAATAAGAGATATCAATCGAATGTTGCTATCGTTGCCCCTGCGTGAAACTCCTGGTCTTTCTAATTCCTTTAGTATGTTAATAATAGGCCAGATACTATCTACTTTTTGAACTTTGCATAAATTTTTTTTTTCCTCCAGAAATTTCTTTCTCTTCTCTCTTTCTTTAATATTATCAGGAAGCATTAACGCATCACGCAGCCTGTGAGAATTATCAGCCCACTGGTATGCTCTGCTATTATCTGGATGCTCCACAAGTTCTTCTGTAGGATTAATAAGGGTACGAGGTTTGATACTAGCTGTGCGTAAATGTTCTTGAACAGCTTCTAAAATCTCAACCTTCTGCTGAACGGCAGCACCCCGGATATTCAATGCTGTTGCAAATTGTTTCTGCTGGACAGCTTTAAAAAATAAAATATTAGCCAGATTATCACCAGCAGCATTCTGTGTTCTTAAATCTATAGGAACTTCTTTTTTTCCTTCTCCCTCAGGAGAACCGTCAAGAATATCAAAATCGGGGGCTAGCTGTGGCATAGTCACTCTGAAATGCTCGTATTTTGGTCTTTATAGTATATGTATTCTATCTATAAATCAACTAATCTGATAATATGTCATACAAAACAAGAGGATACCCGATGAATAGAGAAAATAGATATATGAAACCTGCCTGGTCTGCGCCCTCCCACATAAAAGCCTATACCACAACACGTATAACTCCAGAAATTATAACTCAAGATAAAAAAGTCGATTATGCATCTTTAAAAGCATTACTCGATCTGCCTGCTATACCCATTAAAATTAGACAAACGCATAGCGATATTATTTTGCCTGCGCTCACCGAGAACCAAAATAAAGAAGCGGATGCGATATGGACAGATCAACCTGATCAAGTATGCACTATTGTCACTGCTGATTGTTTGCCTGTGTTATTAACGCATCGCCAAGGTACGCATGTAGCTGCTATTCACGCAGGCTGGCGTGGGTTAGCGAAAGGGATTATTCCTAAAACAGTACAAAAGCTAAATCTTCCAGGGGATGAGATCATCGCATGGCTAGGGCCTGCGATTAGTCAACCTTGTTATGAAGTGGGCGATGAGGTGCATGATGAATTTTTATCCTCAGATCCTCAAGCAGCCAGCGCTTTTATCCCATCAGTCAATCAACGCTGGCTGCTCGATCTCTATGCCATCGCGCGATTGCAGTTAAAAAGACAAGGTGTAACCGAAATTTATGGTGGTGAGCATTGCACCTTCTCTGACTCTAAAAACTTTTTTTCTTATAGGCGTGAGGGCGGGATTCAAGGACAGATGGCAACACTGATTTGGATCAGTTACAATAATTAACTTACCCTATTTAAGGCATACACCATGGCATTAACCAGAATTGGATTATGGATTGTTTTTCTTTTAGTGAATATGTTGACACATTGTTTTGCTGCTGATGCGTCTGGTCACACGAATGCAGCACCTGGCATGTTAAAAAGAGTTATCCCTGCTGTGGTTAATATTAAGGCTCGCATTAAGATTCTCGATTTTGATACTTTCCTGCGACTACAGAAAGAAAAACAGATTCAAGGTACGATGGATGGGCAAATGCCAGACAGCGTTGTTTCAACAGCATCAGGGGTGATTGTTGATTCAAAAAAAGGTTATATACTCACGAATGCACATGCTGTACGTGATGCGTCACAAGTAGCAGTGACGCTCCATGATGGGCGGCATTATAATGCAAAAATCATTGGGGTTGATACTTCTTCTGACATTGCACTTTTACAAATTCAAGCCAAAAATCTGGCTGCGATTACATTAGGTAATTCCAATATACTCGAAGTCGGTGATTCTGTTTTTGCAATTGGCAATCCTTTTGGGATAGGCCAAACGGTCACATCAGGCATTATTAGTGGCTTAAAACGCAGTTCTTTAGGAATCGAATCTTTAGAAAACTTTATTCAGACCGATGCGTCTATTAACCCGGGTAATTCAGGTGGCGCACTTTTAAATGCGGCAGGTGAACTCATCGGTATTAATACGGCGATTGTGCTTTCTGCTGAACATGGCAACACAGGCATTGGGTTAGCCATCCCTTCGAATATGGCAAAAAGTGTTATGCAGCAATTAATTGAATTCGGGAATGTTAAACGAGGTTCTTTGGGTGTTGGCGTGCAAGATATTACGCCTGACCTGGCTACCGCTTTTAACTTAACCGTATCAAAAGGGGCTGTGATCACCAAAGTTCTACCTCTGTCACCTGCGGAAAAAGCAGGTTTAGCTATTGGTGACGTTATTATTTCTATTAATAATGATGAAATCAAAAATGCGAATGATGTTGTGAATGATATTAGTTTTTTACGTATTGGCGCAAAAGCGAATATTACTGTTTTAAGAGATAATAAAGTAGTGACTGTCAGCTCAGTAATATTGGACCCTGTTAAAAGCCGAGAAGCAAGCGTCAAAATGAATCCTTTCCTGTATGGTGTTAGTTTGCAGGATATACCGCCTAGCGAAGATTTAGGCATGGATGTCAAAGGCATACGGGTACTCTCTGTTGCGGAAGACAGCAATGCATGGCAAGCGGATTTGCATCCAGGTGATATTATTATTTCTGTTAATCAGAAAAAAACAGAGAATATCGTTGAGCTTAATAAAATTATTGCGGCTAATAAACAACCTCGATTGTTGTTGAATGTATTGCGCGGTGCAGGGGCGGTGTTTTTGGTGATTAATTCAGAGCCTTGACAGCCTCTTTTTGATTAACAAATGTAAGGTGGATTAGACGCGCTTTTTGTGTTGTGATCCACTCTACCCCATTGAATTAACTTTAATTTCGTACCAGCGACAAATTATATTATTTCTCAATGAATTTATTTAAATGTATGCCAGTAAAATATTTGTCCATCCTTGTCATTCTTGATATAATCCAGAAAATTTTACTAAAGAGTTGTGTATATGCTGCATAAAGAAGTAATAAATGTTGACTCGTTACGCGTTCGGGTAACTCGAAAAAGTGCTGAAGAAACCAGCGAAGCCAGCATTATTACTAATGTTGAAGTACTGATCGCATGCACGAAACGAGAAGAATTCTTAACCTATTTTACGCAAAAAAATATTACCTTACAAACAGAGTGTTACACAGGGTTATTAAAAAGAGGGTTAGCGAGTTATTTTTATCATAAAAAATTTAATGACCAACATGCTGACACCGATATTGGGGAAGCAATAGAAAATTTTTTAAAGCAAAAAATACAAGCTTGCTTACGACCCTGCGCTAAATTAGAAAGATTAGTCAACAATCTTCCGCCAGGCGATTCTTTTAAACGTTTAAGGCATTTAAAAAAGGAAGTGAATGATTGTAAAGATTCTTTACTGTCTATTTTCGAATTACAGAATGATCCTTATGATTCAGAACTACTGATAAAGCTTAGAAAAAAACTAGAAGCTAATTTCGATCAATTTAGTGCTCAAATTGAAGTATTAGAAAATAGTACGCCTACTGCGGAAGAATTGCAGCAGTTATTTTGTAGCCAAGATGGTGCTATTAATGGTTCGACTTCTATTAAATCATTAGGTTCTTTTTTATCAACACAGCTACATTTAATGGCTGCTTATGGCATTGATGAGATTTATCATTTAACTAATAATAGACTTCGGCAAGCCTTCGTGATGCATCCTGGAATAAAAGCATTATCCGATGCTAAAGCTGCTTTAGAACTACGAGCCTTATCTGCAAAAGGTGCAAGGGAAGAAAACAGCCAAACACCTGTTCCTGGCGAATTACTTGATTTAATAGATCCAAAAGAATTACCTGAGGAAAAAGAAGATAAAGAAAAATGGCTATCTCTGATGCCATATATTAACCAACTTCAAGACATCGAAGAAATCAATAAGATGCTTTTTTTATTATCCTCTAAACCTGATGATGAATTTGAAAACGCTCCTTTTAACTGGAGAGGGTCTGCGTGGCTTATGATAAGCAGTGCCTTCGAAGTTATTTTTTCAATTATTCATATCATGGCATCTTTTATTTCATTCACATTAGAAATTGGTTGTTGGGTCATCAATACTGTATCAGGCAGTAACCTAGGGATGAAAAGGTTTGATCATTGGGTGACATGGGCGCATGCAAGAATATCATTTGTTGTCACATGCAAAAATGAATTAAGAGAAAGTTATACGCAACATTATTTAAAAAATGGCAAATTTTTAAATTTATTATGGAGAAATAAAGCAGATACTTCTTCTTTATCAGTTGATTCGGAAAGTGAACAGATCAGGATGGATACTGATAATATACTGAACGCTCTTTTATCAGAATATTCTGGGCATAGAGTCGCTGCTATTTTTGGCAATCGGATAAAAGAAATAGGGAAAGCATTTTATAATATAGGTACGGACTTTAAGTTTCTTTTGTTTGTCCGCTCAACGCGAGAAAAACGTAAGAAAGTATTTGACGATAAAAAACGTGCAATACTAAAAGATAAGAAGACGCTGTCTGATAAGCTTAATACTTTATTAAATAGAAGAACACTAGCCTCAGCAAACAGGAGAGAAGAAAAAGAAATAAGAGAAGAAAAAACTGAAGAGTACGGATTATGGAATCCAGGCGTTCCTTGGGTACCCAACCAATTTTCCTCTATTTTAGACGTTCCTGGTGAGATATTAAGTGGCGTAGCTGATCAATTTATTGAAAAAATGTTTAGACACAACCCAGGCTCTTCTACGCTGAGCTTTCTATTATCAATGGCTTCTTTTGGTGTTTTAATGGCACCCATCACTAGTGAACATGCGAAAATAGCATGGATGGGATCGTTTGCAGACTTACTCAGCAAGCATTTTACTGGCAAAGCAGTTTCTGAAGGATCGCTTACAAAACTTCTTTCTGTCTTTTTACAATGGAAAATATTGGTATTAACAACAGAAATTGGAACAGAACTATCTCACGGCAATTTTGAATTTTTACGTGCTATCTTCAAGAATTTAGATCAAACAGCGCTTATTTTAGTTGCTTTAACATCTTTAGGAAGTTCTTTAGAAGTCTTTGAGTACTACCCTCTTCCAACAGATTTTCATCCTCATTTAGTTGATCCAAGTACCCATCCTTGGCTTAATCAATATATACAAACATCAGTAGATGTTTGTACATTCATTCCACATTTAATCAATACACTTGGCGAAGAGGCAGCTTCGTGTAGCCAGGGTACTATTCCTCTCCGGTATTTAGAGGAGTTAATATTAGGGGTTAAGGTTGCGCTTATAGCTGAATCAGCATTAGCAAGTCCTAAACGATCAAAGATGTTAGATATCGCAAAAGTAACTGATGCGTTAAATACTAATTTATCAGCGTTCCATGAAGAATTAAAACGGATGAAGGAAAAAGGAAAACAAGCAATAGCTATTACTGAATTACTTGCTCTGCAGCAAATTCATAAACCACGCGATCCCGCAGCTCAAGCAGAATATGAAAATTTAATTAATCTCCTGGTACTTGGCCTCCATCAAGAAAATCTTCAAAAACGCTTAGCAAGTCTTTCTGACAGGGTTCATCCAATAGCTACGCAAAGATCATTGCCATTATCTGAATATAAATCTGACATAGAGACAGCGAGTCAAAAATTAAAGGCCACACTGAACTTAGTTAATGAGATGGAATGCTTTGGAAGCAGTGGTTTCAAAGATAAAGAAGATGGTTGGTATTTTTCAGATTATCTTAGCGATCGCTTTGATGAATATATCAGTGAATTGGATAAATTAGGCAGACCAACGCAAGAAGAACATTATTTAAAAAAACGTTACTTAGCGAGTTTTGATAATAAATATTGCGATAACAGTGTTATTGGCATTATAAAATTTTTTAGTATTGTTCCATTTTATCCAGTCACTATACTTTGGCGTGGGATTAAATATGCTTGCTCAGGCTCTCCCAGTATTAAAAATGGAGTTATCAAAAGTTTTAGTAAAGACATGGCTATGCTTATTCAGCTTCCAATTGATTTACTGCGACCAATACGCGCTTTAGCCCGCGCTATCAGCTATACACTGCGCCTTGTGCTTGGAACAGCAGCTATTACCTTCGCTTCTCCTGCGTTACTAGTTTTATGGTGGGGCGGGATCAGTAGTGGTGCAGATGTGAGAGAAATTATTAATGGAATTTTGGATTATACAACAGTGATTAAATTCCATCGGTTCAATGGAACGCGTTGGCTAAGAGCGATCTATGCGAAACTTTCTCTTAACTGTAATGACAGCCAAGAAAAAGATTATTTGAATTTTTGGGAAGAGGCTGTATTTAAAAAATTAGACGCAAACGAGAAATTACCAGTCAGAGAAAATTCTACTCAGCTAATTGAAGAGATTTTATCAGCACAGCCTAAAAAATATTGTTTGCCCAGAAGAGTTTTGGTATCTACTTCTGAAGCTCAACGAGCATATTCAGTGTATCATAGTAGCCATTTATCTGAGGCAGAGAAAATAACTAAACTGCATACTATTTTTAAAATATCTGTTAAGAGCGAGGAACCAACAACAAGACAATATGCAAAAGCAGATGCTGCTATAACAAGCCCATTATTGCCATGCTATCATTGATCTTTTAATTTATATCTCATCAATCTTCAACATCATCTGGATATTTTTTGCTATTTCTTGATGTATCAATGTTGTAGGATGCTTAATATCATAAAACAAATATCCTTTACAGGCTGGAAGCGCATGCGCTGCTTTGCAATTATTTTCGGTATTTATAAGGTTAAAATCAGATGGATGTTGCAGCATATTTTTAAATAATTCGTTCATATCAATCACAGCATTTTTATGCGTTAATCTTTGACGTAATAATACATTATAATCTTCCGTCATTGAGTGAATGCTACGAATAAATAAATACTGCAAGGGTTGATGCATAGCTTTAGCAGCCGTAACAACACCGGATGTTTTTGATAAATCAGGCATATTTAATATATAAATTTTATTTTCTTTGACACCTGCTGTTATTAATTTTTCTCTCGCAAGGATGATATTATTCACCGCACGTGTAGCAAGTGTTCTGACTGTTGGCGGGTATAACAATGCCTGCATTTTTCCAAGAAAATTTTCGGTAATAGATTGATAGCCGTAGAATAAGTCATTCCCACCCGCCCAGATAAAAAACACTGTTTTAGGATTTGGTTTAGCATAGCCCTGTTTTTTGAGGGAAAATAGATACAAATCAACTTGCTTTAATACGCCTGGCACGCATGCATAGCCTTTTTCCCTGAATAAGCCCTGGGTCAGTACATTTTTTATTAACAGGTGGGACAGGTGTATCATGAGGATAATCTGCATTGAGATAATCATCACTCGTGTCAGCACTGGCATACGCATAGTCAACACTCTCTGTGTAAGGATTATTTTTCTGACTCATTTTATTTGAAGCATAGATTACTTTATTATAATTTTTTAATAAGTAATTAACCCATACATAAGCATGATGGTTGAAACCAGGATTAGTCAGAGGCGCACCTTTTCCATATATCCAATGATTATTTCCTACATCAGACAGACTATCTCCAAAAAAGATCGCATTATGAGTGATCTCACTTGCGATTGTTTTATTTACAAAAATACTCAGCGCTACTGATAATAAAATAACACTTATTTTTAAATAGTTTTCCTTCATATTCCTTACCTATCTATCATTCATTGAAATTCCACCGTGTGTTTCACGAATGAAGTAAATTAAAATAATAGCAATTAAAATGCCTATGGGCATCACGCTCAATGCTGTTTGATAAGCAAAAACAGAATATACCCGAGTGCCATCAACTATAGTACCAGACCAGCCTAAATCTAATAACTTACCAATAACAGGTTGAAATAAATTACCTCCTATCATAACGAACATATTCGTTAGCGCAATAGCAGTGCCTGCAATTTTAAAATGCGTCACTTCGCGACAAATCGCAAACACTAAAATCTGTGCGCTGGATAAAAAGCCAAAGATAAATAATAAAAAATAAACCATCACAAATGATAAATGAGGCGCATACAGTAATATGCAGACAACAATAAGCGCAGTCACAGAAGCGATTAAGAGAGGCATACAACGACGTTCCACAAAATCAGAGAACCAGCCCCAACATGGCCCGCCGATTGCCCAACCTAAGAAAATGATGGCACTGGCATCAGCTGCATACAGCTTAGAAAATCCATGCGCTTGTTCAAGATAAGGAATGGCCCATAATTCTGCAAACGCTGAGAGTGAAATATATAATAAAAATCCAATCATGCCATTAAACCAAATTTGCTTATTTTTTAAGGTGCGCCATAACCCACTTAACAACCAACGAAAATTGTGTTTCTCTGTATGGTAATGTGGATGTGTGGGTGATGGATTGACATCACGCACAACAAGCCAAATAGTCATTGCTAAAAAAACGCCCACTATAGCAGACGAATAGGTTGTTGTTTTCCAACCAATATTATCTACTAAACTGCGTAATGAAATATCACCTAACATTGCGCCTATCATGCCTAAGCTGGTAATAATCCCTGAGATTAAAGCAAAACGATTGGGTGGCAACCAGATAGTCGCTAATTTTAATGCCCCTACAAATGCAAAGGCTGAACCAAAACCCACAAAAAATCGTCCTAACTCTGCGATAGCTAAACTGCGGCTGCCCACAAATAAATAAGTGCCCAATGCACAAAACATACAGGCCATTGCGAGTAAACGCCGAGGGCCATAACGATCCATCAATAATCCAACAATAATTTGCATAGGCACGTAAGCATGATAATAAAAAGCCGAAAGACTACCGACTTGTACACCCGTTAAGTCATACGCTTTCATTAATTCGTGCATCATGACGCTGGGAGAAATACGGAGGAAATATTCATAACAGTAATACAACGCGCCCAACCCGCAAATAAACCAAGGCATTAAAGCGTATCGTGTTTCATAATTTTTTTTCATAAAATAATCCTAGTATGATGACTCACATTGTTAAGAATGTTCGTTTAACTGTGTCATTAATGCGTTACCACTGTGTCATTCCCGCGAAGGCGGGAACCCATTCTGACCTGCAGCTAAACTGACCTTAGTAAAATAATTTCCATTGACTAAAACAGGTTTAGTGATACGCCAGAATGCGTTCCCGCCTTCGTGGGAATGACAAGCTTTCGCTGGAATAACACAGTTAAATGAACGCCCTCCTTCCTATTGTTTCACTCGTTCTCTATTCATCGCCACACCTGAGACAATGGCAGCTTTAGTCACTGCCGATGAAACATGCGACTTTAATCGTTTATCCAGCAACATTGGCAAAATATAGTCCTTGCCAAATTCAAGATGTGTCTTCTGATAAGCAGTCAACATTTCTTGTGGTACAGGTTCACGCGCCAATGCTTTTATTGCAAATACAGCAGCTAATTTCATTGCCTCGTTGATACAAGAGGCACGCGCATCCAACGCGCCACGAAAAATATAAGGAAAGCACAGCGCATTATTGACTTGATTAGGATAATCGCTTCGACCCGTTGCCATAATTAAATCTTGCCGAACTTGATGAGCTAATTCAGGCATGATTTCAGGCACTGGGTTTGATAATGCAAATACAACGGGTTTATTAGCCATACTTTTTAACATATCTGCTGTCATAACATTCGGGCCTGAAAGACCAATAAAAACATCCGCCTCTATCAGCGCGTCCGCTAAAGAACGTTTGGCTGTTTTAATAGCAAATACTTGCTTATATTCATTCAAGTCTTCTCTTTCTTGATGAATCACCCCCACTCTATCAACCATATATAAATTATCGTGGGACGCGCCAAGCTCAAGCAGCAATTTTGCAGTTGCAATTCCTGCCGCACCTACACCTGCAAAAACAATTTTCACATCACTTAAATTCTTTCCTTGTAAATCCAACGCGTTTAATAATCCCGCCGCAACAACAATTGCCGTTCCATGTTGGTCATCATGAAAAACAGGAATGTTTAATCGTTTACATAATGCGGCTTCAATTAAAAAACATTCAGGCGCTTTAATATCTTCTAAATTAATACCGCCAAATGTTGGCGAAATGTGAACGACTGTTTCTATAAATGCTTGAACATCTTCACAATCCACTTCAATATCAAAAACATCAATATCTGCAAGACACTTAAATAGAACACCTTTACCTTCCATGACGGGCTTACTGGCTAACGCACCTAAATTACCTAACCCCAATATCGCTGTTCCATTGCTAATAACCGCAAGCAAATTGCCTTTACTCGTATAACGATAAACTTGACTGGGATCATTCGCAATGGCTTTAACAGGCTCAGCGACACCTGGGGTATAACACAAGGCTAAATCTTCTTGGGTCTCAGTTGCTTTTATTGGAATAACACCCAATTTCCCTGGCCTAGGAAACTCGTGATAATCTAAAGCAGCTTTTATTGGATCTTTTATCATATACCTCATTTACCCTTAATTTTTAGCTACAAAAGCAGAGTCTGTCACCCCGCAAAATTATCGTCCTCAGTAATAGGGAGAATGAAAAGCTTGGCACGATAATTTGTGCGGGGTCTGGTCAGCAACTATGGGTAGCACACAATTTTCTTGTAAAATTCGCACCAGACCCCGCACAAAAACGCGAATACATATCTGTGTTTTTGCGAAAGACGTGGCGCGTTTTTTGCGGGGCGACAGGCTTTGCATACTCTCTATCCTTGTTAATTGTGCTATCCATACAGTAACCATACGCTTTACTTTGATTGGCTCTGTTGCTCTGCCGATGTATTGGCAGCAGATGCTCCTTTGCGAGCATATTTTTTATTAAAACTATCAACTCGACCTGCCGTATCCACTATCTTTTGCTTGCCTGTATAAAAAGGATGGCATTTTGAGCAAACTTCGATCATTAAGGTTTCTTTGCTACTTGTAGAACACGTTTCAAACGTATTACCGCAGCTACAAGCCACTTTAATCTTTTTATATTCTGGATGTATATCCTGTTTCATAAACAATAAACCCCTTGTTAACCCACTATTTACAAGCCCAAACGGCAATATGGCGGCAATGATAGACTAACGTTGGCGATGAATCAAGCCAAAAACTCGGCAATGACGGGTGCATGGTCTGAGGGGCGCTCTGAAGCACGTGGTAATGGATCAATATAACAACGTACGCAATCAGAACTCATTGTTTTTGCAGAAAAAATATGATCAATGCGCAACCCTCTATTACGTTTAAAAGCATTCATCCGATAATCCCACCAGCTAAAGCTATTCGGAGGTTGGGTATGTAAGCGAAAACAATCCATGAGACCCAATCCTAGAAGTTTTTGAAGCGCCATACGCTCTTTATCACTGCACAGCACGCTGCCACGCCATGCAAGAGGATCATGCACATCTTGATCTTCAGGAGCAATATTAAAATCACCGACTATGATCAATTTGGGATAGTGTTTTATTTC
This sequence comes from Gammaproteobacteria bacterium, assembly GCA_041690995.1. Classification (GTDB taxonomy): domain Bacteria; phylum Pseudomonadota; class Gammaproteobacteria; order DSM-16500; family DSM-16500; genus UBA4722. The sequence continues at coordinate 52,979 of JBEPVM010000005.1, forward strand.
TTGTTCAACCCACGCATATAATTTTTGTAGCCAAGCTAATTTATACTGATATTTTGCAGATTCAACACTTTCACCATTCGGAACATAGAGATTCAAAATACGTAAATCATCATTCCATGTTATCCCTAGTACGCGTCGCTGAGGGTCTTCTAAATTGGGAATATCTGTAACAATATCTATTATCTCTGAGGCTGTTTCACGCACTAAAGTAGCAACGCCATTATAAGTGCGCTGCCCATTATAAATAACTTGGTAACCTGCCTGATTGATTTCTGTGGCAGGAAAATTCGCATCGGGTAATTTTGTTTCTTGCAATGCTAATACATCAGGTGTAACACGCTTTAACCACTCTAATACCTGTGGCAAACGTACTTTTAAAGAATTGACATTCCACGTTGCAATTTTAAAAATACACGCTAATTCATCTGACAATTGCCGCACACTCCATAAATATTTAAGTGATGATACGTAATACTATACCCTGCTTTCTCTGCCACTTGCTGTTGCCGTCTTTCAATTTCGTTATCTATAAATTCTTCAACATGGCTGCATTTCACACAAATCAAATGATCATGATGCGCGCCCGAATCCAATTCAAAGACAGAATGACCTTCGGTAAAGTTATGGCGAATGACGAGATTTGCTTCTTCAAATTGTGTTAAAACCCGATACACGGTTGCAAGACCTATATCTTCGCCAGCCTCTGTCAGAATTCGGTAAATTTCTTCCGCGCTCAAATGGCGATCAGGTGCATTTTCTAATAGTTGCAAAATTTTAATTCGTGGCAAGGTTATTTTAAGCCCTGCTTTTGTTAAATCAGCATTATTCAACGTGGCCTCCCCCACCTCGGAAATATTTATCTTGCCCCTGGAACACCCATTTTGCCTATATTTTCCAGTGTTTCTCCTACTTCGATTTTTAATGTCTGAAGCCCTGGCTGAATAATATTACCCAACCAAATAACAGAAGGTTGAAACCCCTGTACAAATTGCGATTGACTCCAACTAACCGCTTGCGCGGCAGATGTCATCTGTACCAAGAACATAATAATTAAGATCACCATATAACCGCGCATAAATCCAAATAACCCACCCAACCCAAGATTGATCAAGCCAATGCCGGGTACACTCGTGACACTTGCCATGATGGAATTAATGACAGATCCTATGATCAATGTACCTACAAATAAAACAACGAAACTGACTCCCACCATCATGGTAGGAACAGCCCCGCTTGCATCAACGCCTATTTTACTTGCAGCAGCAGAGACTGTGGAAGCAACAACGCCAGAAGAACTTGAAAAAACAGCAGCCAGTTTTGTTGAAAACGCACAGGCTATAAAAAAGGCTGCGATCCAAGTCACTATTGAAATGACTTCTTTCAGTAATCCTCGGCGCATGCCAATAAGAATAGACATTAAAAAAATAGTTAAAAATGTATAATCCAACCAATTAAAATTGTCCAATGACATTTTCTTCTCTCCTTTTTTAATCTACCAATTCTTCTTTACGCCGTAAAAATGCAGGAATATCTAAATAATCCAGATCCCGAGTCACTGGAGAAACAGGCTTTGTCTGTGTTTGTTGTTGGGTTTGCACAGAAGTCGAACGCGGTACGTAAGACATGCCACTTTGTGCGATATTCGCGTGTTTACGCACGACAGCAGGTTTTTCTAAATGCTGATAATCAATCGAACCATCTGCCTTTGTCATATCACCTGCACGTGCTGTGCCTATTTGCTTACGACCAAGCCCTGTAACGATTACGGTGACACGAACTTCATCCCGAAGTTCAGGATCAATCACTGTACCGACTATAATGGTAGCGCCTTCCGCAGTAATATTTTTGACGGTATCGCCTACTTCTTCAAATTCACCAATAGACATATCCATGCCAGCAGTGATATTCACCAGGACACCATGCGCGCCTGACATATCAACATCTTCTAACAATGGACTATAAATCGCAGCCTCCGCAGCTAAACGAGCGCGGTTTTCACCTGATGCCATACCTGTACCGATCATTGCCATGCCCATTTCAGACATCACTGTACACACATCCTTAAAATCAACATTAATTAACCCAGGACGTGTAATAAGATCAGCAATACCTTGCACTGCGCCGCGCAATACATCATTTGCTGCTTTAAATGCATTCACTAAAGTGACATTCTTACCTAACACAGAAAGCAATTTATTGTTAGGAATAGTAATTAAAGAATCGACATGTTGAATTAAATTTGCAATACCCGCTTCAGCCACTTGCATTCTGGCACGCCCTTCAAAGGTAAATGGCTTTGTAATCACTGCAACTGTGAGTATCCCTAATTCTTTAGCCACTTCTGCAAAGACAGGTGCTGCGCCCGTGCCCGTTCCGCCCCCCATCCCCGCCGTGATGAAAACCATATCCGCGCCCATGAGTACTTCTTTAATTCGCTCGCGATCTTCTTCAGCAGCGCGTCTACCAATTTCTGGGTTTGCACCTGCGCCTAAACCACGGGTAATAGACTCACCCAATCGAATGAGTATATCTGCTGGTGAGTCTTTTTGTACCTGCTCATCTGTGTTCGCATCAATAAATTGTACCCCTTGAATAGAGGGGTTCATCATACACCGAATGGCATTGCCACCACCGCCACCAATACCTACTACTTTAATAACAGCATTACCTGGACTTGGATCTGCTAACTTAAACATAAAATATTCTCCTCTAAAATAACCATCATTTAATCGTGCGCGGGAATGGCACAGTTAAATGAACATTCTCAAAAACTCCCCTGAAACCAATTTTTCATTCTGCTCCATATACTTCCCGTCTCCATCTGTGAGCCGTTATCCTGACCATCACGCTGCTGCTGTATGCCATAAAGCAATAACCCTACGCTTGTTGCATAAACAGGATTGTGCATGACATCCGTTAATCCTGTCACACTTTGAGGCCCGCCTACGCGAACAGGCATTTTAAAGACACGTTCACCTAATTCTGAAGCACCTTGTACTTTAGCACCACCGCCTGTTAATACTATTCCAGCCGCTAATATATCTTGTAACCCACTACAACGAATTTCAGCCAATACCAATGTAAATAATTCTTCATAACGTGCTTCAATAATTTCAGCCAGCCCTCGTTGAGAAATATGCCGTCCATTACGGTCACCTGGCGCAGAAACATCCACCATCAAGTCAATATCTGCAAGATCCTGCAAGGCACACGCATACTTTAACTTAATCTCTTCTGCATTACGCGTAGAGGTACGTAAGGCAATCGCCATATCACTCGTTACTTGATCACCCGCAATAGGGATAACAGCCGTATGACGAATAGAACCATTTGTAAATATGGCAATATCTGTAGTGCCACCCCCAATATCTATAATACATACACCCAATTCTTTTTCATCTTCCGTCAAAATAGACTGACTCGATGCGAATTGTTCCACCACAATATCACTGACTACTAACCCACAACGTTTTAAGCATTTAACAATATTTTGTGCCGCACTCACTGCACCTGTCACAATATGTACTTTTGCCTCTAAACGCACACCTGACATGCCAATCGGGTCACGAATAGAATCTTGATTATCAATAATAAATTCTTGGGGCAAAATATGCAGAATTTTTTGATCCGCAGGAATGGCAACGGCTTTAGCTGCATCAATCACGCGATCTATATCAAGTTGTGTGACTTCAGAATCACGAATTGCAACAATGCCATGTGAATTGATACTGCGAATATGACTACCCGCGATACCCGTATAAGCCGAATAAATTTGGCAACCTGCCATTTTTTCCGCTTGCTCAACCGAACTTTGAATAGACTTCACCGTGGCTTCAATATTAACCACAACGCCCTTTTTTAAACCTTCTGAAGGATGAGAGCCTAATCCAATAATATTTAAGCCACCTTCTTTTAAATTTTCACATACAATAGTCACCACTTTGGATGTGCCTATATCAATTCCTACCATCAAATCTTTATTCGGCTTTTTTGCCATAATCTATTCTCGCTTATCCTATTTATATGACGGTTATTTTTTCCAGTGTACCGCCAACCCATTGACATAACGCAGATCAATATAATCCACGTCCTGTTCCCGATCTTGAACGATTTTAGAATACACTTTCACAAAATCAGCCACACGAGTCAAGACATCTTTGTGTCCTACTCGCAATTTTATACCATTATTAAGCGTTAGCCGCCAAACTTGGCCTGCGGTTAACTCAACACGTGTTATTTTAATTCCTAAAGGCATTAAAACAGTATTCATTTTTTCGTAATAATGCACCAATTGCAACTGTTCGCCTTCAGGCGCAATAAAATCTGGGAGATCGGGTGGATAGGTTTCTTTTGGAGGACTAAATATCTGGCCTGACGCGCTTAACAATTTTGTTTCATTCCATCGCGCCAAGGGGTTTTTTTCTGTGACTTGAACAACAATTTGATTAGGCCAAATACGTCGGACAGAGACATCCGCCACCCAAGGAAATTGCAGTATGCTTTCTTTAATGTGTGCAACATTCGCTGCAAAAAACCCTCGATTCACCAAAGGTGTCATCAAATGCTGTATCTCTTGATGAGTGACATGCTGGATGCCTGCGACTTTCACTTCTTTGATCGGGAAATAGTTGACTAGTTTAAATTGATGAATAGCCACACTGATAAAATAAACTAACACCAAGAAAAAAATACAAAAACAAATACAATGAATTTTTATATTGGCCCAAGAGAACTTAAACTCTTTATGACGTTTCCCTACTTGTCTATTAATCATTTCATTATCATCCTGTATTTTAGAGAGCCTTCGAAAGCTTGTCATTCCCGCGAAGGCAGGGACCCATTCTACCCTTTAGCTAAACT
>JBEPVM010000006.1:0-53075 GCA_041690995.1 Gammaproteobacteria bacterium
TTTAATCAGCAAAGTTAGTTGACGCAAGTAGCAAAGCTAGTTGACATTTAATACTTATCTTGGCAATCACGTAAAAGAGTAAGAGAATTACCAGTATAAACAATCCATTATAGAACTTATTCCCCTCATTGCTTCCAAATAGCTAATACGGACTATACTCAAATAAACTAAAGAGTGAGGTGATTTCTTATGCAGCCCCGAGAAAATCCGCCACAAAGTCTACTAGAGACACATACGGGTCGCGCTGGAATTCGTGATCAAATACTGCATGGTCAATATCACAAAATAATCGAACTGCGATCTATCCCCTCTCTCGTAGCTCAAGGAAAATTCGTTGAAGCTATCCAGCAATTGCATCTTGCAAAAGATGCATCGGAAGGTATTCATTCCTTTTATGTACATCCCATAGACCACCCAGAGCACACGGTACTGATACGTGATGCGCGTGATACGCGAGTACAGGAAGCTGCGCCTAAAGACAGTTATCACAACTGGGCGATTATGGGGTTGAATTATGCCCATGCTGCAAAAAAATTAGTTGAAGCTCATGAGGGAAAATTAGAAGGTACTCAAGCAAGCAGCGAATTACACACGCAAGTTATCTCGTTTCTACGAAATATTGAAAGCAAAAGCAGCAGCGATGCTGAGAAAGAGTTTCAACAGTTTGTCAATTCTCTTGTTCCTATATTACACCCACTATTAAAAAAGACACTGCCCGAAATCACTAAAAAAGATATTCGAGAACAATTAGCCGAAGTGCGTGATTTTTGTAATTTTGAGCATGACACCATGAGTGTCGCGACAAGGATGTCTGTACCTGATGAGAAAGGTAATCGAGATATTTTTCAAATAGACATTCCGATGTGTGGCAATATGCCTGATGATTTGAAAGAAGAGTATCAAGCATTAGCAGACTTAGAAAAATGCAAGAGAGATATAGATAAGTTAGCATCAGAAACTAATCCCAAAGATAGTACTAAGAAACAGAAGCTATTGGTTGAACATACAATACTTACACGTAAAGTCGGCAAAATCTCTTGGTATAAAGACACACCACCTCACATTCAATATTTAATACGATATTATGCAAAACATATACTTGCTGGAAAAATGATTCCCACCCAACTCAGAAAATATTTCCCAGGCTTGAGAAATACTGGCGAAGAATTTTTGGTGGATGCAAAATCAGGAGAAGTCATCCAACACCATTATCATTCAGGCACACCAGGGCATTTACTAGGAGATGCTACGCAGAGTCAAACAGCCACGACCCAATCTCTCGCACAATTAAAAAAGCTAACTGGCGCAAAACACGTACTCGCGCTGACTTTACTTAGCCCAGGCAATCCAAGGTCAGACGATTCAGCTTTAGTCAATCAAGTAGAAAATGCAGTAGCTAAAAATAATGAAGAGGTTGTTGGTGAAGAACAGTTTCATACCTGCAATATTCCTCTCAATCCCATGAGATATCTCAATGGTATCAGTCGTTTTGTAGCAAATAGAATGGGCGGTGCAGAGTGGCTAGAATCTGAAGCATGGGAGGCAAAAAAACTGCTGCGTTCTGTAAGAGAAAACAAAGAAAATATCCAGGATACCCTAGATTTTAAGCTCGGAATTGTCCTAGACGAATATAAAGCATTAAAAAGTGGCTCAGGCCTGACTGACCCTGAAAATAGAAATTTACAACTCGTCTCTGTTATTACTCGCATGGCACATTTAATCAATGAAGCTCACAAAGCAGATGATCCAGGCAATGAAAAAGAGTTCGTTGCCATACAAATTTCTTGCCAAAGCGGCAAAGACCGTGCCGGGCTGTCACGACTACAAACAATATTGGATGCGTTAAAACGCTTTATTAATTCACCTTCTCATCAAGAAGAATCTATCACAGAAGCAGTGATAAAGACGCAACAAATAGGCTTACAAGCAGGGCTTGCAGGCGGAACAATAGGCGCAGGGGGCCTCAAAGATGACACAAAACGTGCATTGCCTTTTAGCCTGAAACAATATATGAATGATTTATTTAAAAGAACAGCGTCTTATAATAAAAAATTACCTAAAAAATCAGGCAAGCAAACAAAACGTCCTGATAAAACCTTTCGATCTGTTGAACAGCCTGAGCCTGTAGCAGTAAAAGTAGAAGATAAACAAGAAGAAAAAGAATCCGCTATGATAACTATTCCTTTTCCACCTAGTTATTTTCTTGCTTTTTGCGCTCAGACACCACCCGATACACGTGATGATCCGAGACCACTCTTAGCTAAACTGTCAAAACCTATCGTCTATACGCCTGAGACAGTCAAGGAAGTACTAACGGCAGTTGATGATGACGGTCATAATGCCCTCAGAGATTTACCCCGAAAGAGCTGGAAAACAACAAATAAAGATGTTGTACCTTTTACATTACGCTTACCAGAAGATCAAGAATTGGATAAGCAGGGTAAATTAGACGAGTATGTGAAACAATTATGCGACAGAATAAAGGACTCAGAGCCTGATGAAGCAAAAGCGTTAGATGAAGCAAAAACGTTACTCGCTCTAAGCTGTGGAGTAGGAGAGAAACTTCTACAAGGAGGCGTACTCAATGCGGGTTCAACCATCATTCTGCCTTATATTTTTCAACCTCATATTATAGGACGAAAGACACTCTCCACCTCCACCATTACTAGAAATCTAGATGGTTTTACTGTTGAGAGTGTTTTAAAACCCAAATCCAGTAATCTATTTAATAATGAAGGTATGTTAGAGTCAGAATTAAAAGAACCACCTTTTGAATACACTGAAACCTATACTCTCAAAAAAAACGCGGAGAACCATTGGGAACTCACTTTGAGTCCAGAGAATAGCTTAAAAATGCATCCAAAAGTATGGACACATCTACTACAACAAACACATCATAAATTACAGCGACCTGAATTTTCAGATAATGATCTATTTGCTTTTGTTCCTTTTTTTAAAGATAAGCATTTTGCACAAATCTTTCAACAATGCACTCTAAACAAAATACCTCCGAAAAAATGCAAGGTATTACTAGAACTCATTACAAAATATTATGCAGAAAAACAACCACAACATCTACATAAATTAGTCGCCAAAATAAAAAAAATACAAAAGCAAAAGGAAAGCAAAATACTAGAAGCAGATAAAAAATTAAAACAGTCTAAAATTTTGAATCAAGATTTACCTGTTTTTATCCCATGTTTGATTGACAAAGATTTCACAGAAAAATTTCAAAAAAACCTGCCTAAAGTACCTCAGGAAATACGTGAAACCCTATTAGTCCTTATTAAGAATTATTATGGAAAAAAGGAAAATCAGCCAGAACATGTAAAAAATTTAGTAACTCGGATAAACGTATTACAAAACCATTGGGAAAAAATGAAAGCACCACCAGAAAGATTACAGGTCGTACAACCCGATCAGTCATCAAAGGCAGAACCCCTACACGAAAAAACTAACTCCGGCCAGACTCCTCAAAAAAAATAGGGAAGCGGGTAAAAAAACCCGTGAACCCTACCCTTCTATTTTGATACAATAAAAAAATGCGCTTTACCAATGGATTTTACTATTAAGGAGCTTACTCTCATGCTATTTCGAATTTTTTGCCTATTTCTCATCAGTCAGCTATTGATTACAACCAGCAGCATCGCAGCGTCTTCCCTCAGCAGTCACCCTTACACGCATTCTGTCATCCATCAACCGCATCATCCCGCCATCAGCAAAACAGCCAAGACAAAAATGCAGTCTCTGGCAGCAATTGCTTAAACAATAAGAAAAAATAAACTGTAAAATTGATTTGTATATTTTTAAAATATACAATAGAGAAATGAATGAATTAACAATGAAAGATTTTATTGGTTTTGAGTGGGACAAAGGAAACCATGATAAAAACTGGAAAAAACACACTGTCTCCAGCCAAGAGTGTGAGCAGGCTTTTTTTAACAAACCTTTTTTACTCTATGAAGATGCTAAACATTCTATTTTTGAAAAAAGATGGTACGCATTAGGCAAAACAGATACAGACAGAATATTATTTATCGTTTTTACAATGAGAAATAGATTAATACGCATTATATCAGCACGCGATGCCAGCAAAAAAGAGAGACTAATTTATGAAGAAGCTCAAGAAAATACCGAAATTTAAAACTATTCAGCAAGAAGATGCTTTTTGGCAACAAAATGATTCTACTGACTATATTAACTGGAAGCAGGCTCGGAAAGTGACTTTTTCCAATTTAAAACCATCCACTGAAACTATTTCATTACGTTTGCCAGAAAGTCTTTTAAATGAGATCAAACTATTAGCTAATAAAGAAGATGTCCCTTACCAATCCCTTATAAAAATATTATTGGCTCGCGGAGTTCATTCTATACGAAAAGAAATTTAAATACTGGCAGCGACTGCTTAAAAAAAGTGGATGGAATACGAAATACAGGCTCGCATCCATCCACCTTACGTTTCTTTTGCTATAGGTCGGTCGTCTATAGGTAATTATGCCAGTCGTGTTACTGCACGCCGCTCTGCCATCTCAGCCCTAAAAGACTTCTCACTTTCCAGATCTTGTTCTTTTCTGCCAAACAATGTTGTCCAAGCGCTATTGTTATAGAGATGGCTTGCTGCAACTACTCCAAATCCACCCGCAATGAGTGCAGGCGCAATCGGTGCTGTAATCAAAAGACTACCCGTACCAATAGCAGCTGCGCCCAAGAGTTTAACAAAGGACGATATGGCTAAGTGCAGAGCTTCAGACCTCTGTCTCTGTTTCTCAACTGTGGAAGTGAGTCCTCTTTTTGGTTGCAGGTGCTCGTACCCTTGTGCAGACTGCTGTAGGTGTGATTGCTGGTCGCTCCTGCTACCGCCAGTAGTAGTATGTTGTTGCCCTTGCTGCTGAACCTGACGAGCAAGACCATCCTCAGCATCCTCCTCAGCTTCTCCAACTGCAACCAATTTCCCAGCTGCATGATATTGTTGTATGGCACGAATCCTTTCATGCAGCGCATGAATACCAATGCCTAAAGAAACCAGAGTCAATCCAGCCGTAGAACCCAATGCCGTAACCGCTTTAATTGGAATAGCACCTGTTCCAACCAATGTCGCTGCTGTCAAGAGAAACCCTTCTGCAATCTCCTGATTTTCCAGGCTATTTAATGCAATTCTTTCTGGGTCTTTTTTATCTTTTGCCTGACTCCATTTGTATCTATTTAATGTAGCAGCATGCGCAACCTTCGCCCCTGCAGCAAGCCCTAACGCAATTAATCCAGCGGGTACTAAAATAGGCAATGCAAAAGCAAAACCCGCGCTTGCTCCAGCACCCCACATCGCAAGCAAAAGCCCGCCTGCTGCTGCACTGGATGCCACAGTGCTTCCTAATTCAGAATTAGTCGCAACTGTCGTATTATGTCTTTTCCAATCCCACTATCCAAGCCAACCGCCTTCTGTGTTACCCCAACTGCCAGTAAAAAAATCCCTACGTCCACTCATACCAAACTCCTCCAAAACACAATTAAAAAATTAAGAACTGAAAATATACCCTTATATTCTCTAAAAGCCAAATAAAATGTTATTTATATTCACGCTAAACCCTGTATATTTGAAGTCAGGACTTTATGGCAGAAAAAAATGGAAGAGAGTGATGAAATTAACATTTTTAGGAGCGACAAAAACCGTCACAGGATCGAAATTTTTATTAGAATTTGATCAAAAAAAATTCTTGATTGATTGTGGTTTATTCCAGGGATTAAAAGAATTACGTTTAAGAAATTGGACGCCCTTCCCTATTAACCCTTCTGCCATTGATGGCATCATATTGACACACGCGCATATTGACCACAGTGGTTACTTGCCTGTTCTTGTTAAAAATGGATTTACAGGCAAAATTTATTGTTCTCCTGGCACGCGAGATTTGTGCGGGATATTATTACCAGACAGTGGTTATCTACAAGAAGAGGAAGCCAAATTCGCAAATAAAAAAGGATACTCCAAACATTCCCCTGCGACTCCGCTCTATACACGCAAAGACGCGGAGCGTACTTTATTGCAATTTTGTCCTCTTGCTTTTAGAAAAAAATATAAAATCAGTGATGAAACGACTGTTTCCCTGATCCCTGCGGGACATATTCTCGGCGCCTCATTCGTAGAGATTACTCATTGCAATGAAACGCTTTTATTTTCGGGTGATTTAGGGCGACCCAAAGACCCTATTATGTACGCGCCTGCCGTTATGCAAAAAGCAGATTATTTAGTGTTAGAGTCAACGTATGGTGATCGTCTGCATGAAAAAACAGACCCGCTCGTTGAGTTGGGAGAAATGATTAAAAAAACAATTGCGCGCGGCGGCACGCTTATTATTCCCTCTTTTGCCGTTGGACGCGCACAACATCTATTGTATTTGATTTATTTATTAAAAAGCACTCAACGTATACCCGCCATACCCATTTATGTAGACAGCCCGATGGCAACAGAAGCAACGAATATCTTCCGCAAATACTCAGAGCTGCATCGTCTCGATGCAGCCTTATCACAAAAAGTGTGTGCAATGGCCATGTATGTCAATACAAAACAAGAATCGCAAGCATTGGATTTAGACCGTACGCCTAAAATTATTATTTCAGCGAGTGGGATGTTGGAAGGTGGCCGTGTATTACATCATATTAAAACGTTCGGGATTGATGAACGCAATGCCATTGTATTCACGGGCTATCAAGCAGCAGGCACACGGGGTGCTGATCTTTCACAAGGCAACCGCTCGCTCAAAATGTTTGGTGAGAAAATCACAGTTAATGCGGAAATTAAAGTATTAAATAATATGTCGGCACATGCAGATTATGATGAGATTCTCGAGTGGTTAAGCAACTTTAATCATCATCCTAAAAAAATATTTATCACACATGGCGAACCTGCCGCAGCCCTGGCATTGAAAGAAAAAATTGAAGCACGGTTTCACTGGAGCTGCATTATTCCTGATTATCTACACACAGAAAGATTGTAAGGCGTTCGGGATATAAAACTAATTCTTCTTTCTTTTTTTTAGATAACTTTTTAATGAATCGTTCAACGCGCATGGCAGCAGATTTATCACCCTCAATTTGCCATTGCTGCGCTATACTCAACGGCTTAAAACTGCGGGTGTATTTACACCCAGCGATGCCTGATAAATGCTCTTGGTATCGCCGTGTAAGATCAGTCGTATAGCCTGTATAAAAGCTACCATTTTCGCAGTGTAGTATGTACACCCAATAAGGCATTGATACTCTATTTCTCTTTGTTAGATACTTTGGGATAGCAAATTTTTCCACAAAATTTACTGGATCCGCAGCATAAACAAAGATTATAAACCCACCCTATCACCAGACCGGAAATAAAACCTACTAAAAAGCCCCATGCGCCGCCCACAAAACCGCCCATTAAAGTAGGAGCATACCCATGCATGAAAAAGCCTATCTGCTGAACCAAAGGCGTACCCACGCCCCAGATCCACCCTATCCAGGCCAATACCATTAAAAAGAGTCCCTTAGCAACACCGATAGCAATGCCTAGAGCGCATGCACATAACTTATATGACCCGTCCTGATTTAACATAAATGCCTTCTCCTATAGGTAGATGGTTTATTAAGTGTAGTTGGTTATTCTCAATATAATATAGGAAATAGATAAATATATTTTATGATATTTTTCAAAGAGTAACAGCGATTTTCTCTTTTAAAAACATTCATTAATCTAATAACCCATACTGCTTCAATTTCTTACGTAAAGTACCTCGTGAGATACCTAATATTTGTGCCATGCGCACTTGATTATAATGGGTATGATTAATTAATACTTCAAGCAAAGGACGTTCAATTTCTTCTAACAAGATAAAATAGAAATCAACAGGTTGCTCAGTACCAATATTCATGAAGTAATTAGAGAGCGTATCTTTTACGGCTTGCTTTAATGTATCTTTACTTGTAGTTTCAATAACTGCTGAAATTTCGTTCATAGTAAACTCCATTTTGCTATATGCGTTTTCATTTCCACACAGACTATTTGTATATTGGTTTGCATCTTATCAAATCACCTAACAAAATTCTAGGAAAATACCCCAGTTTTAGAATGAGGTTATCATTCCTTGACATCCTATAAAGTCTATATGCTCCCACTTATTTCTAAACGGAGAAGCTCGTGCCTTTTAAAACACCAGGCATCCCCGCTAAAAATTTCACTGTTTTTAAGTTTTAGAGATTAAGCATTCTCAAACTCAAATTCAGGTGCTGTCTCTGTCACGATTTTAGGCGCTTCATAACGCGTATCGGTAGCACGTTTAGATTTAGAAACTAATTTCTCTTTCTTAGGCTTCTTCTTAATAACAGGCGCTGTCGATTGCTTCAAAAGCCCCACTATCATTTTGTTAAGCTCAGAAAATTTTGCTTTCTTTTGAGAAAATAATACAACCTGCTTTTTAGACTGTTCGAGTTGATCTGTTAATTTAGCAATATTAGCTGATTTTTTCTGCGATTTTGCTTTCTTTAAAGAAGCAGTCAATTTAACCACTTGCTGTTTTGCGGCAGAAAGATCTTTACGGCATTGCTGCGGCAGTTTTGCAAGAAGTCCTTTCAGTTGATTTTCTAAAACTTCTGTTCCAGTCGATTTCGTAAGCTTAGTTGAAAGTTTCATTTTGGTTAATGTTGTTTTTGCTTTTTTTATCGGTTTTTTGCGTGACATTTGATAACAATCCTCATATAAATAATAAATGACGTTAGAATTTAACATTTTTTTATTAAGGAAGTCTATAGGCTATCTATCTAATTTAAAATAAATTTTAAGAGCATGAAAAATTAATTTTAATAATAATAGTTATTATTGATTTCAGCCAAAGAAATTATTAAAGTACAAGTTTACTTTATTATGTGGATGCCCCATGAGTCATTTAACTTTGAAAGAACAACTCGCAGCTTTAGCGATAACCCCCTCAGCCCCCAGCGCCCCTGTTGTTATTCCTCAAGATAAGAAAAATCAAAAAACCCGCGTGCCAACCAGCGCTTACGCGAAAAAAAAACCCGCATGGCTTGAGCACGCGCAATATGGCATCGAACTTTTAAAAGCGCATTTTCCAGCGTGCTTTAAAGAACCTCAAAAAATACAGCCATTGAAGGTCGGCATTAAACAGGATTTAGTAAAAAAATTGGGTGGCAAGGAAGATATTACATTAAATGATAAAGCCTGTATGGTAAATAGCCTTTCTTATTATGTCAGCTCTCCTGCTTATCACAGAAGTGTATTCAAAGATGCGGTACGGATTGATTTGGAGGGCCAGCCAGCAGGTGTAGTGACGGCAGAGGAAGCACACTACTCCTCTCATTCCCGAAAGGAAAAATTGCAAAGACATTCGAAGGTTGTAGATGCCTAAATTTCACTGCTCTTCACAACCACGGGGACTGAATCCTCACCGTATGTAAAGTTTTCATTTAGCCATTTTGCATCGTTGACAAATAAGCGTATGCAGCCATGGCTTGCATTATAACCTGGGACATCGTAAGAACCATGTAAGGCAAACCCGCCATGAAAAAACATGCAATAAGGCATAGGCGCACCTCCGCGACCCACAGGAAATCTTGTGGATTTACAGCCTGCACCTTCCTTACGGTAAATAGAAAATTCACCTTGGGCTGTATGACAAGCCCTATTAATATCAGGACAATACCCTTTCCCTCCCGACACAGGGCCCCAATATTGCAGATCGCCTGACGCATTATACGCGCCAAATGCTAATTGATTATCATTTAATGATATTAAAATAATTTTCTCGCCAGGGGGATCAATACGAGTAGGAATAGGAGAAAAATGTAATATATTAGTAGTAGAGGAATTTTTAGGGATTGCAATTTTCATACCTGGATGTAAACGAATATTTATGCGATTAATACGCATGACTAAATCACGTTTATCAAAATTCGGAAATAATGTTTGCCAAGAATCACCTTTTTTAACAGTGTAACAAGTATAGCTAGCGTCATGAGCGCATAATCTCGCGCCATAGGGTTTAGCTACCACTTCGCTACTAAAAGTAAGCAAAAAGATAAATAAAAAAATAATAACTATATCAATTACTAAAGCACTTTTTAAAATTCTCATCATCGTGCCCTCCAAAAAAACCACTCCTCGTCATATCTGGATTTTTGCTATACTCTTATAAAATTCCTTCATTAAGATAAGTGTAGGTCACGATAAAGAAAAAGCAACCCGGGATAAAATCCATAAACAAACAGCTTGATTGTACGGAAATTTCTGGCAACCATGGCAATCTAGGGCTTACAGGCACAGGCATCACTTATTCTGATTTTTTGGCACTTAGGTGAGTTAATGCGGTGTATACGTCCAGAACTGTTGTAAACATTCTAAAAATTTTTCCTGCTGGGATAAAAACGGAATATGACCCGCCCGTTTAATGATTTTACATTGGCCATGTGATACTAAATATTGCAAATGATCAACGACACTGACAGGCACTATCGTATCCAAACTACCGAAAATATGGAGACTCGGCATAGGAAGACGCATTAATGCGCGTCTAAAATCCGTTGTTCGCAATAATTCTAATCCACCCTTCAGGGCTATTGGATCAGGACTCAAGAACTGTTCTTGTAATTTAGATAACAGTTCTTGATAGTGCGTGTGGCCGCGTAACTGCAATGCTAGAAAGTCTTGCACTGTTTGGCGATAATTTTTTTTCAAATTATCATCAAATTTTTCCAAGAGAACCATAGACACACCGGGCCAATTTTTCTCCCTGATAAATTTCGGTGAAGCTGCAATGGTTATTAACTTCGACACTTTTTCAGGATAATGAATAGCTACCCACCAAGCTACAAGCCCCCCTAACGACCAGCCCGCCCAAATAGCAGTGGATGGGACTTGATCGAATAACGCGGTGGCAATACTCTCAAAACTATATTCTTTTGAAAGTATAGGGCTTTTTCCAAATCCAGGTAAATCTGGCATAAACAATTCAAATTGATCAATAAGATGTGGGACCAAATCCGCCCAGATACCTGAATGAAAGCCCCAACCATGCAACAATACAAGAGGAATCCCCTTTCCAACCACAGGTAAATGGAGTAAATTGGACATAGATAAACACCAAAACAGGAAAAAGTTAATTTTTTAGCTATACTTAATTGGGAGGTTAACAACATATAGAAAGAATTCAAGATTTATCAACTATAAAACGGGAGATATTTTTATGATACCAATCCAACTGACCATTCGAGACATTCCAACTTCGCCAGTACTAGAAGACCATATCTATAAAAAAGCTGAAAAGCTTGAGCAATATTGTCATCAAATCAATAGCTGCCATGTAGTAATTGGGCTATCACAAAAACATAAACACCAAGGCAAATTGTTCGGTGTCCACATCAAATTGAAAGTACCCGGCAAAGAATTAGTGGTGGATGATAAAAAAGATGAAGATGTTTATATTGCCGTCCGTAATGCATTTATAGCGCTTAAACGTAAACTCACTGACTATGCAGAGCATCGTCGTGGTGATGTAAAACATCATACTCAATTGAATAAGCTAGCAGAAGAGCCTAGTGTTATTCAATGATATTAGAGCGGTATTACAAAGATTTTTTATCGACTAATCCATATCATCGTGAATTAGCGGTTTATGATTTCAAAAAATTAATTGATTTTTCCTCTAGTGATTATCTAGGCCTGGCAAAACATCCTATGTTAATCGCACGAAGTCAAAAATACGCTCAAGCATTCGGTGTAGGATCTTCTGCCTCACGTTCCGTTTCAGGTAATTTATTAGTTTGTCATCAACTGGAAGAAAAAATAGCGGCAGCTCTCCATAAATCCAGTGCATTAATCATGGGAACAGGTTATCAAACCAATACATCGGTATTAGAAGCGTTATTAGACCCCAAAGTCTTGAAAAGTGAACCTTTAGTTTTTTGCGATAAATTTTGCCATATTAGTTTAATCGCAACGACTCGTTTCATGAGTCAACTAAAACGTTTTCGACATAATGATTTATCACACCTGGCTTTATTATTAGAAAAATACACGAAAGATACTCGCCCTAAATTTATTATCATTGAGTCTATTTATAGCATGGATGGCGATCAAGTTGATTTTGAAAAAATAATTTTACTCGCAAAAAAATATCATGCTTTTATATATGTCGATGATGCACATGCTGTAGGTGTATATGGCAAATCAGGGTTTGGAAAAGCGGCGGAATACGCGGCTGACATTGATATGATTATGGGTACATTCAGCAAAGCATTGGGTAGCTCTGGTGCTTATATTGCCTGTTCTACTGTACTACGTGATTATTTAATTAATAAATGCAAGGGATTAATTTATTCTACAGCGATATCGCCAGCCATCATTGGCGCTATGGATGCCGGATGGGAAATACTCCCTACACTGTGCGAGGCACGCGCACGTATAAAAAATTATGCAGCACGCTTGCGTGATTTTTTTAAACAGCACCAGTTAGACTATGGCACATCAGATACACATATTGTGCCATGGATCATTGGCGATGCAGAAAAAACACAGCAAATCAGCCAATTATTACAAGCGCAAGGCATTTTAGGCGCAACGATTCGGCCGCCGTCAGTACCCATAGGTAAAAGCCGCATCCGATTTTGCTTAACGGCAAGACATACTGAAGAGGATTTTATGAGTTTATTACAAGCGATTCAAAAAATCATATCCAGTATTCCTCATTTTGATTAACATAGCATAAAGTCCAGCTATAAGTATTATTTTAAAAAATAGGAATAACCATGCGACGATTTGCTTTTATTAACTTTCTTACTAAATTTAACATTCTACTTATCATTGGATCCATCACAAGTCATGCCATGGATCTACCCTCTACTGCACCAGGACGAGAAAATAATAACGGCTATAAAACAATAACGTCTTCTGTTGCAGTTAGAAACTATATGCGTTTACAAGCGCTATTGCCTCTCTATGAAAATGCTGTCGTTCATCCTTGGCCTGTTATTTTACCTCATGGGAAAATCAGCACGTTGCGTGAGCGTCTGCGAGCCACTGGCGAACTTAAAGACGATAATAATAATCCAGAAGAATATAACGAAGCATTGGAAAATGCAGTGCTTTATTTCCAATCTTGCCATGGTTTAAAAGCAGATGGCATCGTGGGTCCTGAGACCCTAGCCGAGTTAAATATCCCACCCGAACAACGCCTCACCCAAATCCGCGTTAATTTATCGCGCTGGGGCAAGCTCGCAAATACACTTGGAAATCGTTATATTATGGTGAACATTCCTGCTTACGAACTGAATGTCGTTGAAAACGGCATGACCGTTCTCAATATGAAAGCCATCGTAGGTAAAAAAACCCGCCCTACTCCAGACATTCAATCCACTGTTACGCGTATCATATTAAACCCTTATTGGAATGTACCTAAGCTCATTGCACAAAAAGATATTTTACCTAAGATAATAAATGATCCTGGTTATTTAGATGAAATGAATATGCGAGTGATTGATCGTGAGGAAGACAGTACAACCGAAATCGACCCTGACAGTATTAATTGGAAATCTGAAATTGAGACGGGCTTTAGATATCATTTCCGCCAAGACCCTGGCGAGACTAATGCATTAGGCCTAGTTAAATTTGAATTCCCAAATTCACAACATATTTACATGCATGACACCCCTGCAAAAAATTTATTTATGTCAGACAAACGTGCATTTAGTTCTGGTTGTATCCGTCTAGAAAAACCGTTTGATCTAGCAACTTATCTTATACAAGATAATCCCCAATGGAACAGTGACCGTATTAATACCATCTTGGAAGAAGGAAAAACGAGCTATATCAAAATCACCCCTATTCCTGTCATTATTACCTACCTTACTTTATGGGTAGATGATAATGGGAATGTTCAATTTCGTGCCGACATTTATGGACAAGACGTGGATAATAATATAAGAGGGTAACCTAGAGAGACATCCAATACTTTACTTAATATCTCCCTAGGTACTTTAATTTACTTTTTCTTTTTGCTGGTTTTTTTCTTTGCTGGCATGGATACTCTCCTTAAGAAGTTAAAAAAATTTGCTCGAATCATTCGAACAAATTTAATTATATACCTTTATTTTTATTTGTGAATATTTTAATTATTTTTAATACCTGTCACTTCAAAAAGTTAAGTACTATACACCTTGGGGTACGGGGAAACCCTTATATTTTTTCGATAAAATTCTTTTCTCTATGAACAATCACTCATGGTTTCACTAAATTTCTCTAATGAAACAAGTTGTGCTTGCAGCTCAGGTAACGTCTGCACGGCAAATTGGCGTAATAATCCTTTAATTTGGGGTGAGTTCAAAACCGTATTTTTTGTATATCTCGCATGTTGCAATTGAAGAGTCGTTTTAATAGGTATCGCCGCATACAGATAAAATTGCTGCATAAAATGCTCTTTTTGCACCTCCGTCATCTGACCCAGCGCATGGTCAATTTTCTTTTCGCGATAAGCCAGGTAAGCCACTTCTATTTTTTCGGATAATCGCTTTTGTTCGTTTAAATCAATCTGGTCTTTTTGAATTTTCTCTATGCTACTTTTAATAGGTTGATAATTATCTCTTAACGCACTAAGAAAATAACCCGCTATATTTTTAACTTTGCCATTCTTAAAATTAGAAGACAGTTCGACTATCTGCATTTTTTCGATAATAAAATCTCGGTTATACTCTTGTAATATTTTTTCTGTTTGCGCGGGCGACAAACAAAATTTCATAATTAAGACAGAGCGTAAATCAACTTCTCTGGCAATTTCCCTGGTAATCGCCTCGGACTCTATTATTTCTGCCCCCCTATTTGTAGCTTCTACTGTATTCTCGAGTATAGGCATGCCCAGTCGCGCTCGTTTTGCTCTTTCTTTTAATGCAAAACGAATTTTAACAACCTGCCGTTTATCTCGTATCAACTCAGGTTCAACCAACATATCAGAATACGTATTCACTTCTTCAATAGATTTATCTAGCACACGCCGTTTAAAATCCCTAAATATAATATAATTATCCTTTGGCACACCCATTAATTTACGAAATGTATCCATCTCAAACCATTTTGTAAAAGGCAACCCTCTATACCGAATACAATTTTCATATAATGCCAAACCATAACTTGATTTAAATCGAGATTGGATATAGAGATTAATTTTTCCAAACATAGAAGGCGAATGAAATAATTGTTTCATTCGGGGGGAATAAGCATAAAAACAAGTGGCGCCGCGCAAACTAACACTTGCGATAATAGAGCTTGCGGTCCAATCTTCAGTGCCTGTGCCATCATTCACCACATTCCATTCAACCACCGTCGATAACAGCCCCCTCATAGCTTCTTTAATAGCCGCATGATTATTGCCGTTATATTCAATTAATTTACATAATTGTTTAATGTTAATTTCATGCTCTTCTTTAGTCATTAATTCTTCATAAGCATGGTACAACAACGCGTTGCTAACTTTACGCTGCAATAAGCTCAATGGATTTGAGCAATGAATAGCCGCCGCATGTTTTTTTAATTCAGGCGCTGGCCGTTTTTTTTCTGATCCCACAGTTGTCACAATTTGTCCCATAGCTGTCACAGTCGCATCCCATAAACGTCACCTAACATCCCATAGACGTCACAATTTATCCCATAGACGTCACCTATTCAGCATAAAAATTAATATTTATCAATCGGTTATAGTTATATAAACAAAAGATAAACTATATTAAACATATAACACAACAGTCGCGTTTTTTTATTTTGGTTTCATCATAAAATTAATGATATATTAAGCAATAACGTAATACAAATAAATACCCGAAGGATTATCTCAATGAAAGTTATTGCATTCTTAAATAATAAAGGTGGTGTGGGAAAAACAACTTGCAGCAGAACAATGGCTGAGTATTTAAGCAAAGTTAAAAAAAGACCGACCTTAGCAATTGATTTTGACCCTCAATGCAATTTTTCTCATCAATATATCAAAATGGAAATTGATCCGGCTTCACCAGCTGGATTAATGCCACCAGTTCATCCTGATTATGATCCACATGACCCTGATCATCAGGATTGGGATGGCCGTAGTAGTATTTCAGAAATTTTTTATGGGCAAGGGGTTGTTCCCTACCCTACTTATATTGAAAAATTAGATATTGCTCCAGGACATGCCGAAAAATTACTTGCTGCAGAAGCGGTCAGAAAAACAGAAGTTGTTGAAAAAGTACACAAACAATTGACTAATTTTTTGAACTCTCCCGATGTACAGGCTGCTTATGAGACAGTAGTGATTGATACTGCACCTTCAAAAGGTCCTTTGACTGTTAGCGTGATTAAAGCAGCAACGCATATTGTGATTCCTTCCGTCATGGAAGAACAACCTGTACAAGGGATTTATGGCATGTTGCAATTATGGATGCAAGAATCGCTGGTTCGCGAAAAAAATAGACCGCTCACCTTAGTTGGCATTCTCCCGAATATGTTTAAACAAACGCGGTTACATAAAGATATTTTAATGAGTTTACAAACAAGTGCAGCGATTGGTAAATATATTATGCCTGTTAAACTCAGTCAGCGTATTGTTTTTGCTGAAATTGATTCGGAAGATGCAACGCCACACTCTATTTTTGATTTTCAAGGGAACCATCTGGCTAAACAAGAGGCCATGGAGGTTTGTGATTATATAGCACAGAGGATATTTATTGATGAGTAAAAAAAAACGTTTTGGTGTGTCACAAGCACTTAGCCGCGGATTAAGTGAAACGATCAGTGTCGTTGAAAATGATGCGGGTATTTATCGTAATATCTTATTGCCATTATCACGTATTGAATTGGACCCAGAAAATCCTAGAAAATTAGCTATTTCATTAACTGATATACACCATGGCCTTAGTAAAGAAGATCCATTGTATAGTCGTAAATCTGAAGAATTGTCGAGTTTAACAACATTGGCGAACACTATACAAAGCAGTGGTTTGATTAATCCTATCGTTGTTTATAAGCTGGGTGAAGTTTATCGAGTGGTTGCAGGGGAACGCCGTTGTTTGGCATCCATTCTTGCGGGAAAATCTGAAATTGACGCGCGAGTATTTAATGAAAAACCGCAAGGGTTTTCCTTAAAACTTATTCAGTGGATAGAAAATACAGCGAGAGAAAATCTCACTTTAGAGGAACGGATTAATAATATTCGTGATATCTTGCATGAATACCAAAAGCAACAGGGTCCTGTCACTGTCACAGCGACTTTATTGAAAAGTATAACAGGGTTGTCATTGCCACAAGCGACTTACTACAGTGCAGTATTGGACGCACCAGAAGATGTTACTCAAATGATAGCGAATGGTAAAATTCGCAGCCTTGATAAAGCAGCAGTTATTGCAAGTATTATTTCCACAGAATTACGGCACGAAGTATTACAAGCATGCATCAATGGATGCAGCTTAAAAAAATTACGCCAAATGATCACCCATGGCAAGCAACAGCTTAAGAAGAAAAAAGTACCGATGGCTGCCGCAAAACGGGGCAGGGCAGTGTCACGTATTAATATGGGATCTACATTAAAAATAAGTGTTATTCAGACTATTATTCAATCTGTCTTAGAACGTGCAGAATATAAAAAGTTTACTAATGTATTTTCAAAAGTAGATTGGTCTCATATCAATCAATCCGCATCCGCCTTTAAGAAGTTAATCGAAATTTTAGAACATGAGCATGAGATAGCCTAATGAGCAATAAAATGGTGACATCTATTAAATTGCAAAAAACACTTCATTATAAAATGCAGCAACGTATTATTAGTGACGGCTATGGGATGCGTGGTAAAAGTCTGTGGATCGTTGAAGCCATAGAGTCTTTTTTGCAATTAAAGGACTTTCCTGCATTAACAGATATTGCTGGGGAAATGAAA
The DNA here is from genome assembly GCA_041690995.1 of Gammaproteobacteria bacterium. Classification (GTDB taxonomy): domain Bacteria; phylum Pseudomonadota; class Gammaproteobacteria; order DSM-16500; family DSM-16500; genus UBA4722. The sequence continues at coordinate 17,925 of JBEPVM010000006.1, forward strand.
GGATTAACACAGATGATTAGTATTCGGTTGTCTGAAAAGTTAATGAATAAGATTGATTGTGCTGTTATTGAAGTGCGCCGCTATTATCCTGCAATGGAGGGGGTTAAAAGCAATTTAATTAGAGCCAGTATTATGCAACGCTTAATACGGGAGTCTACTTCGGTGACCGAACATTGAGTTAACCTATTGATAATTAAAGTTTTTAATTGTTTTTAAATAGATGCCTTAATGAGAGGCTTAAGTATGGCTTTAATAAAGTGTGACGCTTGTGGGATAACGAATATTAGGATGTTCTATGTAGAACATGAAAGGAGAATAACATGTTACAAAAGAAGAAGATTCAATATGATGCAGGGACAATTAAGCTAGAAGGTTACTGTGTTTTTGATGATAAAATCGCGGGGAAAAGACCTGCTGTCTTAGTTGCACATGATTGGTCGGGACGTAATGAGTTTGCTTGTCAAAAAGCAGAAAGATTAGCCGAATTGGGTTATGTTGGCTTTGCACTGGATATGTTTGGCCAAGGTGTTATAGGCAATACAAAAGATGAAAAATCGGCCTTGATTCAGCCGCTAATGGCGAATAGAGAATTATTAGGCCAACGAGTGTTAGCGGCTTTGAATAGTGTGAAAACGCTAGATCAAGTCGATAACGCACGCATAGGCGCAATGGGCTTTTGTTTTGGCGGGCTGTGTGTGTTGGATTTAGCAAGAATGGGCGCAAAAGTGCGTGGTGTCTTGAGTTTTCATGGGCTATTGCATGCCCCTTCATCGTCAAGGACACATCCTATCACTGCTAAAGTGCTCGCATTGCATGGTGCGGATGATCCTATGGTATCGCCCGATGTCGTTGCTGAATTTCAAGATGAAATGTCAAAGGCGGGAGCGGATTGGCAGTTTCATACGTATGGCAACACAATGCATGCGTTTACCAATCCGATGGCTAATGATCCAGGATTTGGAACGGTTTATTCGGGGATCGCAGATAGACGATCTTGGATTACGGTGAAGAATTTTTTCACGGAGATCTTTTCCGAAACATGAAAATCAATGGTGAAAAAGATTTAACAGACAGCCCTTGCATTGGTATCTGCAGTTCAACTAATTTAGGGGATGAGATTTGTATTGGCTGTAAAAGAACAGCACAAGAAGTGATTGACTGGAATAGTTATAGTGACTTACAAAAAATTGAGATTAATTTGCGGCTGAAAAGCCATCCAACATAGCTGGACAATCTTTTTATCGGCCTGTATAATCCGCGATCACAACGAACTATATTATTAAGCGGAGGGGAGTTATGCCAGCACAAGAGCCAGAAGTTAAGAATGAAGCTGCAGCTGCAGCAGGAAGAAAGAATATTGAGGACAATTTGCCTGAGGCGCTAAAGGCGTATATTAAAAAAAGAGAGCGTGATGACGTGCATTATTCATTTGCATATAAGCTTACTTGGCTAAGAGGGTTTTTATCTATTTTCGGCGCGTTTCTTCCACTTCTTTTCCGTACTCATTTAATCCCTAAAGGAGAGATTGGGTTGGTGATGGATAATGGAGAACCTAAGATTATTTCTCCTGGCTGGCATATTTTTTTTAGTCCATTTGTTTCGTTCCAGGGTAGCGTAAATATCAATACTCCTCTCATTGAGTTGGGTTCAACTAAAATTTTAAATGTACCCGAAGGAAAATATGCGAGTGTTATTGATGCTCGCACAGGTCAATATGAACTACTGGGCGCTGGCAGACATGTTATTGACGTAGAGACGATGACCGTTACTAAAAAAGCAGATGGAACCCCTTGGTTTATTAATTTCGATGATGAAAAAATCTCATTAGGAACGAATGAAATTATTCGGATAGAACCTGATAAAGTAGGGGTTATTTATCGCATGGGGGCTGACGGGGTAATAAAGCCAGAGATACTTCGAAGTGGGATTCATATGATATCGCCACCTGATAGATACGTAATTTCTCTGAGTGTTCGTCAACAAGTCGTACAACTTAAGCCAATACACACACCATCAAAGGATCAATTCCCACTAGAGGTTCGTGCGGATATTTTTTATCGAATTGAAGATCCAGAACAAGCGATTAAAACAATAACGCCCGAGAACATTGCTTCTTATATTCAAGAGCAAGCAATGACAACATTAGGAGGAATTATCCGATCTTCAACATATTCACGTGGAGAAGTAGGACATAGCGGAGCCCGCGTTGTAGAAAGCCAAAAACATGCTGTGGATGGTAATGAGGAATCAAAAGAGGAAGTTCTTGCGAAACAAAATTCATTTGCTAATGATGTGCATAATCAGTTTGTAGAAGACTGCACCAGGATTTTGAAGCCATTCGGTATTACAGTTACAGATCTTCGTATCAATGAATCTAAAGTTACTGATCCAGAGGCTGCACGCGACCTTACTAAAATGGCATTGCAAATTACTAAAGTGGAAGCTGATGCACGCTATGCGGAGACACAAGCTAAAATTCAAATGATTGCAGCGAAAAATGAAGCTGAAATGGTGGTAGTAGCCGCTGAAGCAAAAGCGAATGCTGTTATAAAACAGGCTGAAGGTGAAAAGAAGGCGGCTGAATCATTAGCGTCTATTAACTTGGCAGGCGAGTTAAGAAAATTAGAATTGTACACACAAGCAGTGGGTTCTAACTCTAAAATTATTTTTAGCGGTGATCAAGGAGGAAATCCATTAGCAGCAATACTTGGGCTTTTTGGGGATAGGATGAAACAAAGACGTAATAGCGAACCAACTATGCCTGTCACTAGTAGAATTCCTGTTCTTACTAACCGACAAAATTTAGCATAATAGCTACATCGCGAAAGGCTTGTTATTCTATGAAATAGGGTTTGAAAATGATTAGAATAACATAAATTTAAGTTAGAGAAAGGGCTACAGGGTGATACAATCACTCTTTTTATTATTTTGTGCGAATTAAAATAATAGGCGAATAAAAATTGTTGTCTCATGAGCAAATTGACTTACAAACGGTAGATGATTACTCGCAGAAAATTGCGATGCGTCTTCGAGCAGTCCGAAAAGAAGGCGGATTTAAAACAGAAAAATCATTTGCTGAAAAATACAGCATTCCCCTGACGACTTATTCGCAGCATGAAACAGGAAAACGAAAAATACCCGTTGAAACGCTGGTTGGTTATTGCAAGAAGCTCAGTGCGAATATAGGCTGGGTGTTGACTGGAGTAGGGGAGCCTTGGGAAAAAACGCGACAAATTGAAACCTCGTGTACTGCAATACAGGCGCATGTCCCCTTGCGTATTCCCAGAGAAAATTTAGATATGTTAAAGCAAGTATTTTTATCAGCACAAACATTTTTGGCCGATGACCAGCTTTCTTTTTCCGAGTGGATTGATCGTTGTTTTGAGATTGGCGTTACACTGCCAACCCAAAAAATAGAGGATGAAAAAATAGAACATATTGTTCGTTTGGTATTTTCAAAATTAGCGTGATTTTACATAAAATATTTCCTATAGGGTATTTGGGGAAATGAAAAAGATTTGATTGGAGATATTTATTTAAGAGCATCTATACGGCGTTTACAGCGATGCTCAATCAACGTACCGATAATTTCACTATTTTTTTCAGTGAGAATGATATTTCCCCAATCTTCATTCAGTGAAATCAATTCAAATTGATGAGTCAAAAAAAGAGAAGTAGTTTTATATTTCCTGAACACAATCGCGTTTGTCGGGATGAGCTTTGCAAGAATATATTCGCCAGGGCAAGGGTTAATGGCGGGATCAATAATCACCAGATCACGGGAGGTAAAAAGGGGCTCCATGCTATTGTCAGAAATCAGGAATGCAAACGCATCAGGCCCCGCGATTTGGGTGAGTGCTTCATCGAGTCCGACTTCGGAAGGAATTTCTTTGTATTTTTCTTGCAGAGGTAAGGCTTGTGGATGAGTTAAAAGAGGAATACGGCGAGTGGTGACGTCTATCACCTCCATCGGCCGCATATTTCCATAACCGAACTGTAGCCAGTCGGGTGTTATACGGAGTATTTTACTGGCTTTCAGCAAATTGCCGGCTTCGATGCTATGGGTTTTACTGGACTTCCATCGGGTGATGGCGGTGCGAGATATTTTTTTCTCATCAAACAATTGGCTGGTGCCCTTGGCTAAGGCTTCCTGGCTTAAACCGGCTTTGAGACGGGCTTTTTTAATTCTTTTTGCAAAATCGGACATCGTTATTCTTCTTTACTGAGTCATTACAACCTCGTTTTAAGTATCATTTTAACACTATTTTAACGAGAATGTTAAGTGAGTATACAGACTTATGTGATTGAACTGTCTTTCAGGGGATTTAAAAGTAACGAAGGGGGCCGATCAGGCGTTGCATAATGTTTTTTTAAAGACAATTGTCTATATACTTACTTTTATTTCGAGACTAAAATGATGCTACAGTGTTAGCATCAATATCACGGAGGAATGTGACTGTGGGTACGCTAACTTTTACTGACCGAATCAAAAAAGCTCGTCGCGAAGCGGGCTTGAGCCAGAATGCATTGGCAGAAGCCATGAGCCAGATTTTAGATAAGAAAAAAATCTCACGGAGCGCGATCGCCCAGTGGGAATCCAGCAAAACGAATGGAATAGAAGCCGCTAATTTACTGAAAGCGACCCGAGTGTTGGGCGTGACGCCTGACTGGTTGCAATTCGGCGAAGGACAGATGAGGGTTGCACCGCCGCATTTTTTAGTTAACGCGGGCGTGCCACTATTAAGTTATGCGCAGGCAGTGAAGGGTATGGAAAAAGAAGAAAAAGAAGGGTGTTCGATGGTAGGGCTGGATAAAGAGCTCGCACAAATCGCCAGCGCGCGTTCTTTTGCGTTAGTGATTCATGACACGAGTATGGCGCCTATTTTTAGGCCCGATGATATTATTATCATTGATCCCACGGTTGTGCCTTGCCCAGGTGAATATGTCGTTGCCAAATTAAAAGAAAATAAAGATAAAAAAGAAGTGCTTGTTTTTAGAAAATATCGACCGCTTTTTTATAATGGCTCGGACGGGTTTGAGTTGATCGCGCTCAGTGAAGATTGGAATAAAATTGTGGTGCATCATCGTAGTGAGGGAGAAATTTTGGGTACGTTGATTGAGCATCGCTGTAAACGCCGTATTTACGAGTAACTTCTATTGTAGTGGCTTCTTGGCATTCTCGATTAAAAATGAAAAATGGTTGCTTGTAAAATTTTTTAAAGGCATTCTCATGGTAAATGTTATCTTAATAACATTCGCTAAGGTCTGTCATAATGGGAACAGTTCAAAAGGTATAAAAATGATCTACAGGGCCTCTACCTTTTCCAATATGAAGTAAGCTGCCGCCATGAATAGCGCGAGTTAAATAATTTTTAGCAGCTTGAATAGCATCAGCCATTGTATAGTTTTGTGCAAGAAAAGAAGCAATAGAAGAAGATAAAGTGCAACCTGTGCCATGTGTATTTTTAGTATCAATACGATCTGCGTGAAACCATTGATAATGATGTGTTTCTGGCATGTATAAAATATCAGAAGCTTGGGGAGTTTCTAAATGCCCACCTTTAATGAGTACATTAATATTAAATTTCTCGCCGATTTCTGTGGCGGCTTGTTTCATTGCTGACGTATCTGTGACTGGCCATCCTACTATTTTTTCAGCCTCAAATAAATTAGGCGTGATGAGAGTAGCGAATGGAAATAAATATTTTTTTAGGTAATCAACCATATTTATATCAAGCAAAGCGCAACCATTTTTAGCCACCATAACAGGGTCTATCACAATAGGGCAGGGCCTATACATTTTTAACCCAAGTATCACTGCGTCAATAACCGCTTGATTATGTAGCATGCCTATTTTGACTACATCAATTGTTAAATCATCGAATACGGATTGGATTTGTTGGGTAATAAACGTAGGAGGTACTGCTTCTATCGCTTGTACACCTTGAGTGTTTTGGGCAAGTAGCGCTGTAATGACTGACGCAGCATAGCAGCCTGTTGCGGAAATTGCTTTAATATCGGCTTGAATGCCTGCGCCACCTGATGGATCAGTGCCTGCGATAGTGACGACACAGGACCGTTTTTTTAATTGGTTCATAGAAGGCGGCAGCTTAAGGGGTTAGCTGAGTATTGTCAATCATTTCTGCAATAGCTTTAACCCACAGGGGATGATCATTTAAGCAGGGTATAAAAGTCAATGTTTGGCCGCCTAATAATAACCATTGCTTGCGTAATCGAATATTGATTTCTTCTAATGTTTCTAAACAATCCGCCACAAAAGAAGGACAAACAACTGCGATATTTTTTATATCTTTTTGTCGTAGTTGAGGTAACACCAGATCAATATAGGGCCTGATCCAGGTTGTGCGACCTAAGCGTGATTGGAAAACCACTTTATATTGTTCTGAGGATAAATTTAGTGTATTAGCTAATAAGTAGGACGTTGTATAGCACTGAGCACGATAACAATAGAGATTATTATCCGTGACAGAGGGGCAAGTATTAAATCGGTCACAGCGTGCTTGGCAGTCACTTTTTATGATATGGCGTTCTGGTAAGCCATGATAACTAAATAAAATATATTCAGGTGCTGTGTGTGCTATTGTTTCTTTAATAATGTCCGCATACGCGTTTATATAACCAGGATGATTATAAAAATCTTTGATGAGTTTAATGCCAGGAATATTCCATTTTTTTTCTAATAGTGAAAAGACCTGAGCGATAGCTGAACCCGTTGCAGCAGAAGAGTATTGTGGAAATAAGGGTATGACAACCAGTTGATTGCAATGCTTTAGATTGTTCAGGGCATATTGAATAGAAGGTTTACCATAACGCATCGCGATTTCTATTTGGTAGTCATCGCTTAATTCTCTTGCCAAAGCTTTTTTTAATTTTTGAGAATTGATTAATAAAGGCGAGCCTGTTTTTTGCCAGATCGCTTGATAAGCTTGAGTGGTTTTTTTATAGCGAAAGGGTACAATAATGAGATTCGTTAAAATCCATCGGGGTAATGCCGCTAGGTCAATCACACGTGGATCATTAAGAAATTCTTTTAAATAGCGATAAATAGAAGATTGATTACAATGATCAGGAGTACCTAAATTAATTAATATAACACCCGTTTTATTCATGTTTGTTTTGCACGATTTTTTGACAATTTCTTCGGAACGCAATCTCCTGATACTATAGAATTTTAATCACAACAACAAGATAAACATGGTATATTAGTAAAAACCTTAATGAAAGGATAGCATTATGGATGGTGTTCTAAACCCGTCTCTTAATTCAGATATTAAAAAATCGTTTGTTAAAAAACAAGCGTGTTTTGCTCAATTAACTGATACTGAAATCGAAGCCCTTACTGATTTGTTAACTGAAAAAAAATTTAATGCGGGAGAAACTATTGTTACAGAAGGAGACTTAGTGGATGAAGTTTTTTTAATTGTAAACGGGCAAGCAGATGTTAGGCTCATAACACTTAAAGATCATCTTATTCATGCGAAATCTATTGCTACTTTAAGCGTGGGTGATGCGATTGGTTTAAATGAATCTGGTTTTTATTCATTGTCGGGCAAACGTACAGCGACAGTGGTTGCTATGACTGACATGATGACGTTGCAATTGAGCGTGGCGAAGTTTCATGGATTCGCGTTGGCGTATCCGCACGTGAATGAGGTAATGCGGAAGGGGGCATCGCAGGTTTTTTCTCGACAGTAGATTTTGGGAATGGCGTTATTTCCAGGAATTTGCATAGCTTGGCGGTCATTGACAGTTCATGCGAGTTTTCTGAGTCTTGATCGCGAGGCACATTTTCTTGTTCGCGAGCATAACGAACAGTTCTGTAACCAATACCGAGTAGTGGAAGCAACACCAGCAGTGGGCCTAAAAAAACAGGGCAGCATAATCCAGTGCATCCCATAGTTATTATAGGGACAAGCATGGCCAGGATATTTAATCCAAAACAAAGAATATCATTTTGTTGTTTAACAGCAGCACCTTTTCGTAATATCTTCCGCACTGTGTTTAATGGATCTTTTAATTCGTTTAAATGGGTGATGCAAAAAGTCGCAACGGATTGTGTAATTGAATCAGTACCACTAGAGTCTATCGCTATACCTATATCGGCTTGTGCTAAGAATGCTGCATCATTGCCCGCATCACCTACGGCGATAACAGTTTTGCCTTCGCTTTGTAATGTTTGAATATAATCTGCTTTAGCGAAAGGATCTTTTTCTGCTTTTATATTAATATTTTTTATGTCTATTCCCTCGGCTCGTAAAGAAGCTTCCACCACTTCTTTATTAGTGCCTGTGCAAATGTGTACCTTTATTTTTTTTCCTTGAAAATATTGCAAAGTGCTTATAGCTTCTGGACGTAATCCAATAGTAAATTTGATATGGCCTATTATCTTGCCTTTTTCCTCAATATAAATTATCTGAGTATTTGCAACAGCTTCTATTTTTTCTATGCCTATAGTAGGAAACATTTTTTCATTCCCTATTCTATAAGTGATGTTATTAATTGTTGCGGAAATCCCGAGATTAGATTCTTTTTTGCTATTCTCTATCACTAATCCCTTTTTCTGTATGCCTAACTTTTCACAAATCGCTCTTGCAAAAATATGAGGGTCATTTTCTTCCATGGCATAAATAATATTTTTATATTTATCTTCATCTTTCTCTTCTAAAAAAAATTCGACATTCGTAGGTTCGTCCATTAAGGTTCCATTAAAATCAAATACAATATCCGTAGGTTCTTGATATAATAACTTAGGATTGGTAGATACTATTTTATTATTTTCTATTTTTGATTTTACCGTTTGTAATACCAGGCTTTTATTTAAAGGTAAAAAACAGGGGCAAACAGAGGTAAATACGCAGATGACAGCATTTAAAGTCATTTGCCATGGCAGTAAGAAATAGAAATGGGATACAATAGCGGTGATGAGAGCGGAGAATAGAACGATATATAAAATGTTTTTAAAAATAGTTTTAAATTTATTATTTTCCTCTGGATTTGAAGCATTTTGTAATACAGTATTTATTCTAGATAAATAAGAATCTTCATATTTATTTTCGACCGTGAAAAAAACACCGGCAATCTTTGATGAAAGATCAAGCTGCATGCCTTGTTTTAATAATTCGCCTTTCTTAATTGTTTTCGATTCAGTTGTTTCACCATCTTCTATCGTATTTATGACGAGGCAATCATGAGTACATTTTGCATTGACAGGTAATAAAGCGCCTGCAGATAATAAAAATTGATCTCCAGGCGTTAAGTTTTTTAATGAAACTTCCTGCTGGTCTATTTTTTTAACGATATAATCCATAGGCAATCGATCTATTATTTCTTCTTTGCTCGCAGTTTTGTTTTTAATATAGCTTTGTAGGGCGGTACTAAAATTCTTAATGCCAAGCATGAGTAGTGACATATCAAATAATAATGTTATATGAAGCCCAGGAAAAAATAATCCTCCTATTGAAATGGCCAGCATTGTGATGGTGCTTGCAGTAAATAAATGATCAGCCGAGAATGAACGAATACGAAATTGGGAAGGTGATAAACAACTTTCTTTGGCTAGATAAAAAGATAAGCCTATATTTATCAGCATTAAAGGTAAAAAAGCAGGAAATATACTAAGCAATATACCAAAAGTAGTGCCAGCTAACCCTTTATAGCATAAATTATAAAAATCGGATTTTTTTTCAAAAGAGTCAAAAGACAATTTCTCTCTTATTTCTTTATCTGAAAGAGGACAGTCATCCGAAAGTGTTATTTTACATACTCTGCTAAAAGGGTTGATGTTCGCATTTTTTGCTGGGATGCCGCACGCTCGAAGATCATCCAACACAGTGCTTTTACAGGCATGACACATGATGTCAGGAAGGGTGATAGTTAATTCTCTAGCACGCATAGCAAAGCCCTTAAGCCCACACGTCCACTCGCGCTGGTGGTAAATTCATCCAGATGCGTTTTGATAGAATGTGCTTAAAATTCGCTAAAGCAAAAGAAGAATCTTGAGTGAAGCTATAGGTAAATTGAATATAACGACCCTGTTTGGAAAGAACAGAATCAATTTGGTTAAGAATGGATTGGGTGACTGGTTTCGGTAAAGATCGTAAAGGCAAGCTCGAAATAATCGTATGTACTTCACGTTTTTCTGTCGCTAATAATAAAGCGAGATCGGCCGCATTTCCCTCAATAACTTGCACTGCTGGAAAACGATGACGCAATTTCTTTACTAAATCACTTGATGATTCAATCGCTACAATGGTGTTGGGGTCAATTCCCGATTGTAGTAATGCTTTTGTAACAGCACCTGTTCCTGCACCTAATTCAACGACAATGTCCTCATGATTTTGTACAATATGAGAAACCATTTCTTTTGCTAAAAAAGGAGAGCTGGGGAAAATAGCACCTGTTGCGCGGGGATTATGCGCCAGTGCTTTTAAAAAACTATACATAATTATTTTTATCCACTCGATTCTAAAACATTATAATGAGATTGAATGCCTAACATCACCCTTAGTTTGTTCATGATTTCCGTGGGACACAGAAAATTGATATAAGCAGGAACATCCAAAGTGCCTTGTATAATACAATCAAACTCTTCTTTTGCAAGAATGAAAGAGTATAAGGGTTGTTCTACTGTTTTTACAAAAGGTAAAGTATCTTTCACTGTATTTTCCCAATCCAAACTATAAATGAGCATATCACTGCTGCTAATTGTGCCACGACAATTTTTTGCTTCGCAACAACAGGGGTGCAAATCCAATAAAATATTGTTTGTTGCGTAATCATAAGTAATTTCTTCTCCCTGTTGGATATCACGAATGGCAATAGCAACATCCATACCACCAATGTTATGCAAGGAGGGGTCACAGGAGTGGTTGCAATAAATATCAATATCACAACCCAGAATAAAATCCCCGTTATTATCTATATAAGGATAAACTCCCATAAATGGGTAAAAATCCCTCGGCATTGCAGCGACATCAACCGATGTAAAACGTGTGTCCAAATGGCTCAACGTCCAAACAATAGTTCCACGCGGAATAAATTGGGTAGCAAAAACCCCATGGCCGACTACTTCATTAATAAACCGTCTTTCAGTGTTTGGATGTATCATACTATCCATCAGGCTAATCCAGATAGATTTTAGAATAACTGCCGCAGAATAATTATTCAAGTGATAAAAAAGAAGGGTAACACGATGAGTAATAGTAGAAAAAGAAGCAGGTATGATCGAAGGCCGGTAATTTTAAGTGGATGTCTTGGCGGTGCTTTAGGCTTCCTTTGGTAAGGCGTGCACACTGCACCAACGCGCTGACTTCCTTGGTGTAACTGTTGGGCTTCGATTCAATACCTGCTTGCATCACTAGTATAGTAGGAATATATGGTTTTACAAGGAGTAATTTTTTATTATTTCAGGGGTTTATTAGATAGTTTTTAAAGCATAAAACCACACAAAAATTGCCGATAATTATCATTACTGGTAATGACTTGGATCTAAGGGCCTTGGATTCCACAAATAAGTGCAAGCGCTGTGTTGCCTGCGTAAACATATCAATTGTTGAGTGCAGGCGCTGCTGCCACTTCTTTATCTTTTTTATAATTCTCTATAGGTAGGCCTAATTTTTTATATTTTTCCATGATTTTTCCTAATCGTCCATCTTTAAGCGCGCGTAATTCTTTATCAGTAAAATTCTCTATCGAAGTCCCTTTCAATCGTTCTTCTAATTTAGTCACAGCATTTAGTTTATCTTCTTTCTTAAAATTATTTTCTGTATTATAAAATAGAGAGAAAAATCCATTAAATTTAAAAGATTCTTGTTCTCCTCTTCGCATCTCTTTATAAGTAGATAATTCCTCTCCTAACTTAGCTTTTAACTCAGTTTCGAATGCACCGTATTTTATTTTAAATGCTATTTGCTTATCCGATTTGCGATTTTCTGGCGGCAGGCATTGGTTAGCGTATATCTTTTGCAGATTTATATTCTTGCTCTTGTCTACCTTCTCTAAAGCATCGGCAAGGGATTTTTGTGCCAGAAACATATAGTTATTGATTAATTTTTTTCTCGTCTCATTGTCCTTAACGGGATTTTTATTTAACACGTCCTCTATTTCATGTTGCGCGGCTTCTAAGATTTCCTTAATTTGTCTAACTGTAAGTGCGATATTTTCTATTGATGAGGCTGGAAGTAAGTATAATGTATTGATCCAATTTGCCTTTAATTCGATGAACTTATCCCAGCTAGCGGGCAAGGGATTGTTATCCTTGAGAAATGGATCATTTTTCTTGAAGGTTTGATTCTTTAAAATAAATTCTTCTAAGCGCCTTTGAGCTAGGCTCAGATCCTCTACTGATCTATCATACATAGAACCCCCGTACAAATAATGTATTTGTTGGTAAGTTCAGTATAGACTATGAACAGAGCTATTCAATGGATGGAATTTTTACCCCCGGATCGATATCTTGTGTTTCGTCTACTCCGTTGATTTTAAACCCAAATAAACGATAAAACTCAGTACGGTAACCTTCAATATCCGTAAGTTGGGGGAGTGTCTCGGTAGTCACTTTCGGCCATAATTCGGTAATTTTTTGTTGTACAGCAGGTTGCATTTCTAAATCATCCATACGAATACGGCCGTCATTATCTAACTTATTTTTATTATTAATATAATCCTTAAATAAACGTGTGATTTGTTCGATACAACCTTCATGCGTACCCTGCTCTTTCATGACTTTATAAAGCAATGAAATATAAAGTGGTACAACAGGAATAGCTGAACTGGCTTGTGTGACTAATGCTTTATTCACAGAAATGAGTGCAGTACCGTGATATTTTCCTAAAAATAATTGTAATTTTTTCGCTGATTTTAATAAATGTTCTTTGGCTTTCCCAATCGTGCCTTCTTTATAAATAGGATACGTTAACGTAGGGCCAACGTAATCATAAGCCAGTGTCATCACGCCTTCTGCCAATAAGTTTTCTGATGCGAGAAAGTGAATCCACATTTCCCAGTCCTCACCACCCATGACAGAAACCGTACCCGATATTTCATCTTCTGTCGCAGGCTCCAGGCTAATTTCTTTAACTTCGCCACGCATGGGATCTACTGTTTTGCCTACAAAAGTACGACCAATGGGTTTCAAAACGGATGAGAAAATTTGTGCGGTGTCAGGGTGTACGCGCCGTGGGGATGCAATGCTATAAACGATTAAATCAATTTTACCAAGGTCTCGCCTGATTAAATCAGCCGTTTGTTTTTTGATAGCGTGTGAAAACGCATCACCATTAATGCTTTTTGCATAATGATTTTCTTGATGGGCAATTTTTTCAAATGCGGCTGTATTATACCAACCTGCGGATGCCGTGCGTTTTTCTTCCGCTTCTTTTTCAAAAAATACGCCTATGGTTTTTGCGCCGGCGCCGAACGTTGATACAATGCGAGTGGCTAAACCATAACCTGTGGATGCGCCAATGACTAATACATTTTTGGCACCTGCGAAAGCTCCTTGGGATTTGACATAATTAATTTGTTCTTCAATAACTTTTGCACAACCCACTGGATGTGCTGCCGTGCAAATAAATCCACGGATTTTAGGTTGTATGAGCATGAAATTTTCCTATATTTTTATTCTTCAACTTGGCGCGCATTATTTCATAAGTAGATTAAATCTGCACGGTTTTTGTGATTTTTTGATAAGCCTCTATAAAGCTTTTATAAATGTCTTGAAATGGATCGTTTGTTAAGGCAGCTATATTTTTCTTAATCGTATCCATATCATTGCGTACCAATGGCCCTGTGAGCGCTGTTTGTGGGGAGTGGAGTAAATTTTTCATCTGTTGCTGCAAATAAGGCTGCGCAATGGTCGGAGGTAAATTAAACTCGTGTTCTAAACTGGAAAATAATTTCTGCCATAAAAGACAGCTAAAATTACCACTCATGACACAGAGTGCATGGTATTTTGGTTTTAATGTCTTTTCTAAACGGACATGTTGATTGGGTAATCCAGGTAAAAGTTTATCAAACGCAGGTGCATCATGATCTATCACAAAAGGTATTGATTGATATTCTTCTAACGTATATAAATTTTGATTAAAGCTCATTAAGGGATGCGCGCCATAAGCGTGGTTGCTGATGAGGCTTCCTGAAAAATGCAGACGTAACACTGAAACATTTTTTAAATGCGAATCAATAAATTTTTCGATTTCTTGATCCGTGATGAGTATTAAAACATGTGAGCTGGTGATTAGTTTTTGTTGTAGCTGTGCTACTGATTCACTGCGTTGCCATCTACAAAAAGGGATGTTCAGAAGAGAAAAATAATATTGAAAATGTCGTGCAACACGGCCACTGCCAATCAATAGATAAGAAGGTACCTGCTGCATGATAAAATCCTAAACGTTGCCTAAAACCCTAAACAGAGTGAACTGGTTAGGGTTTCCAAGATATAACAATGGCACGTCTTAGCTTTCAACAACCATAACATCTTCAGCTTGCAAGCCTTTCTGGCCTTGTGTCACTTCAAATTCAACTAGCTGATCTGTTTCTAGTGTACGATAACCTTCGCCTTCGATTTTAATAGACTTAAAGTGGACAAACACATCATCCCCTTTTTCGCGTTCGATAAAACCAAAGCCCTTTCCTGCATTAAACCATTTTACTTTTCCACGTTCACGTGCCATAACAAAATAACCTTTATAAAATTAAAAATTAACGCCAGAACAAATTGCCAAAATCGCATTTCGTACGAAATGAGTGATAACAACTTCATAGCGACTCGGCTAATCTAACAGAATTTTTTGCTTTAGTCACTTATTAGGATAAAAATAACTGATTATTTATTACACAGTTGTTGACTTGAGCAAAAGCCTATGGCATAGTCACCCGCCATGCTGAGTACTAAATATAACATCATTAAAAATTTTGACAAAAGCGCGAAGACTTACGAAAACGCAGCGGATATACAGCAACAAGTCGCGGCGCAATTAGTGACTCATTTAGGACATTGTTCACCAAAGACAATTTTAGAGATCGGGTGTGGTACGGGCATCCTCAGCCAACACCTTATCAATTTATTTCCAGAAGCCTCTCTTTTGCTGACAGATCTTGCGCCTGCGATGCTAGCGCAATGTAAAAAAAACCTATCACCTCATCAAGGGTTAAATTTCTCTTGTATGGATGGAGAACAGCTTACAATGAGAAATAAATACGATCTTATTGTCTCTAATATGACGGTGCATTGGTTTTTGGATTTACAACGCAGTTTTATTGATATTACCCAACAATTAAATCAAGGCGGTGAGTTTGTTTTTTCGATGCTTGGCGAGGACTCTTTCAAAGAATGGCGCGCTATTTGCTCTATGGCTAATATACCTTGCGGCATCCCTATTTTTCCAGCAGAACATTTGTTACAAACGATGTTGCCTTCTGTTAAGATTCAAGTAAAAACCTATCAAAAAAAATATTTTACTGTTTATGATTTTTTAAATTCTCTTAAAAATTTAGGCGCGGCAACTGCACGTAGCGGTTATAAACCCCTATCGTTAGCGCAATTACGCTCAGTGTTACGTTGGTTTAATACGGAAATCAATATTTCTTATGAAGTGATTTATGGAGTGTATAAAAATAAAAGTATATGAATCATTTTTTTATTACAGGTACTGATACCAATGTAGGGAAAACAATTACCTCTGCTGTATTGGTTTTAGCGTCAAAATACTATTATTGGAAACCTATCCAATCAGGATTAGCTGAGGATAAATCAGAGGCTGTGACGGTACAAGAACTCACAGGATTGAGTGACGACTATTTTTTACCAACAACCTATTCATTACAAGCCAGTTTAGCAGTGATACATGCTGCGGAATTACAAAATAAAACGATTGATTTAGCGCAATGTGTTTTACCCCCAAAAAAATCTTTAATTATTGAAGGCGGAGGTGGTGTATTTCATCCGTTAAATTCAGCCGAAACGATGATGGATTTAATGAAGAAATTTGATATTCCTGTTATTATTGTCAGCCGTGGCACATTGGGCACAATTAATCATACGTTACTAACGATAGAAGCATTGCGACAACGGAATATTAACATTCATGGTATTGTTTTTTGTGGTGAATTAAATTTAAAAAATCAAAAAACAATTGAGCAATGGGGAAAAGTACGTACATTATTTCATATTCCCTATTTTGAAAAACTAACACCGGCTGTATTACAAGATTGGGTTTCTGAGCAACAGAAAATAATTTTAGCAGGATTAAAATGACACTCGCTGAACGTGATAATGCTGTGATTTGGCATCCTTTAACGCAACATCAAATCACCCCGCCGCCGTTACCCATTGTACGAGGCGAAGGAGCTTATTTAATAGATCAATTAGGCAATCGTTATTTAGATTTGATTTCATCCTGGTGGGTGAATATTCATGGACATGCGCAGCCTGCTATTGCAAAAGCTATTTATAAACAAGCTTTGAATATAGAACAAGTGATGTTTGCTGGATTTACGCATGAGCCTGCTATTTGTTTGGCAGAAGCCTTACTTAAATTATTACCTCCTACTATTCATAAAATTTTTTATTCAGATAATGGTTCAACTGCTGTTGAAGTCGCATTGAAAATGGCTTATCAATATTGGCGTAATCAAGGTGAGCCAAAACGTGCTCGATTTATCGCTTTTAATAACGGCTATCATGGTGACACATTTGGGGCGATGGCAGTGGGGCGAGGGTCATTTTATTTTAAACAATTTACTGATTTGCTATTTTCTGTTGATTTATTTGATTACCCTGCGACTTGGATAGGTGATGCTGATATAGACATAAAAGAACAAGTCATACTAAAAAAATTAGCAGCGCATTTAGATCAATTTTCTAAGGAAACTGCGGCTGTTATTATTGAACCCTTAATACAAGGTTCTGCTGGAATGAATATGTGCCGTCCAGAGTTTTTGCAGAAATGTATAGCATTATTTAAAGTACATCGTGTTTTAGTGATTTATGATGAGATCATGACAGGCTTTTATCGTACGGGTGAGTTATTTGCCTGTCTTAAATCAAGCACCTATCCTGATATTATTTGTTTATCGAAAGGCTTAACAGGTGGTTTTTTACCTCTATCGGTGACGGCTTGTAGCGATTTTATTTATGAGGCTTTTTTAGGAAATGACTTTAGTCGTGCATTCGGGCATAGCCATTCGTTCACAGCGAACCCCTTAGGCTGCGCGGCGGCATTGGCATCCTTAGAGTTGTTACTTTTGCCAGAAACCCAGGCTCAAATTAAAATGATAGAAAGAATCCATAAAGAAGAGTTGCTGATATTAGCGACAGAGTCTCAAATAGAAAAATTCCGTTATTGTGGAACTATTGCGGCGTTTGATTTAGTACTTTCGGCTGATTATGGTTCAAAAGCGAGTATTCAATTACGTGAGCGATTTCTAAAACATGGATTAATTATTCGTCCCATCAGTAATATTATTTATTTATTACCGCCGTATTGTATTTCAGAAATAGATTTAAAACGTGCTTATGAAATTATTCGTTATGAAGTTACTTGCTGATCCTCCCATTCAATTCCCTGCTATCTGAATCCTACTTCTATCAAAGTCGCCATTGGGGATTTTTAAAACTCACTACGGAACTCAATGTTGTTTTGCCATTGATCCCACACCTCGTGTAACGTAGACATAGCAGAAAACGACTTCATTATTTTTCAATAGGATAGCCCTTGTTTTTGATATGATCAAGGAATAAATCCTAACCTATGCCAAATAATGTTATAATAAATACTTAACCGAAAGCAAATAACAGTCAAGGAAGCCATTCTATGAAATTACTTATTTTTGTTATGATGGGTTGGTTAAGTCTATTGAGCAGTTCTGGGGCTTGGAGCTGTTCTGATGATTCAATGCGTGCTGGTTACCAACAAAACACTTGTAGCGAGTCACAAAATTATTGTCAATGCACTGATGTGAATGCTGGTAAGAATCCTTGCCTAAATAAAATAGATTATTGTCGTGATTTTGGGAATATTGGCGATAATCACTTCTAAAAAACTTTCATTTTTAATTCGTAGCTATTCATCTTACCTCATCATGCATAGCCGTTTGCTGATTGTTGTTGTAAGCAGCTTTAATTTTTTATGGCTGTTAGCGCGGAATAGCCGCCAATATATTCGATAATTTTTCCCTGGCCTGCAAAAACTAACAAACTGGTCGCGACATTATCTAAAAAAGAACGATCATGACTGACGAGTAATAAAGTACCTTGGTATTGACTAAGTAACTCTTCAAGCAATTCCAATGTTTCAATATCTAAATCATTAGTCGGTTCGTCTAACACTAATAAATTACTCGGGCGACTGAATAAACGCGCGAGCAATAATCGATTACATTCACCGCCCGAGAGAGCTTTTACAGGTGTTAATGCGCGTTCTGGTGTAAAAAGAAAATCGCCAAGATAACTGATAATATGCCGTTTTTTGCCATTGATTTCGATAGTATCATTACCTTCGGTAACATTATCAATGACTGTTTTTTCTAAATCCAGTGTTTCACGTAATTGGTCAAAGTACGCAATGTTTAATTGAGTTCCTTGAGTGACTTTGCCTTCAGATGGCTCAAGATTTTTCAGTAAAATATTCAGTAAGGTGCTTTTTCCAATCCCATTAGGGCCAAGCAATGCAATACGATCGCCGCGCATGACACGTAATGAAAATTTTTCTATCACACATTGTTGAGGACTATTTTGATTAAAGTAATGCGTGATATTTTCTGCTTCTATAACTAATTTTCCTGATTGTCGTGCTTCATTTAAGTTGAATGTTGCTTTGCCTTGTTGTTCGCGACGTTCAGAGCGTGCTTTACGCAATGCTTCGAGTGCGCGCACTCGACCTTCATTACGGGTGCGGCGTGCTTTAATGCCTTGGCGAATCCAACGTTCTTCTTGCGCCAATTTTTTATCAAATTCGGCGTTTTGATTATGTTCTGCATTCAACATTTCTTCTTTGCGCCGCAAGAAATTATCGTAATCACCTGGCCATGACGTTAATTGGCCTCGATCCAACTCAACGATGCGTGTTGCCAGGCGCTGCAAAAGAGAACGATCATGCGTAATAAAAATTAAACCGATGTTCCAATTCACCAATTGTTCTTCCAGCCATTGAATCGCTTCAATATCTAAATGATTGGTCGGTTCATCGAGTAATAGTAATTCAGGAGAAGTCACTAACGCTTGTGCTAATGCAGCACGGCGTTGCCAACCGCCTGATAATGTCGCGACTAATTGATCGGGATCTAATTCGAGACGTGTTAAAATAGTCTGGATAGTTTGTTCAAATTGCCAACCGTTTTGACTATCAATTGCTTGTTGTAACGATTGTAATTTCTTTAAATCTTGTTTTGTGTGCGAGTGCATGAGTTTATGCGTGAGCGCATGGTATTCTGTTAATAATTTTCCTGTCTCTGCTAAGCCTTCTGCGACAAATTCATAAATAGTGGCTTGGCTTTTTTGCGGTAATTCTTGTGCAAGGCGTGCTAAACGCAAGTGCGGTTTACGCCAAACCGTACCTGTATCTGCTAACTGTAAGCCTTCTATTATTTTTAATAAAGAAGATTTGCCTGCGCCATTGCGGCCGATTAAACACACGCGCTCGCCGGATGCGATCTGAAATTTTATTTTATCTAATAAAACATCCAGCCCAAAGGCTAATGATATATTATCTAACAGGATTAAATTGTCACTCACGGATGGCATCTCTTATTTTTATATTCCTCTCGCCTTTAAGGCGAGAGGATGCAAAAAAACTAATTTTTATTTTTTAAACACTGAATTTTATAATAAATAACGAGCAATGCAGCGAGACCGATTGCCATATAGATACTACGTGTCAGAAGTGTACTGCCCCCAAAAAACATAGCGACTACATTATAATTGCTGTCTATACCCACCAAACCCCAATTAATGCCACCAATTACCACTAATAACCATGCTATCCAGCCGACTATTCCATGCTTCTTCATACGCTTAACTCCTTTAAATTTAAAGAAAGGTATCGTTTGTTAGAATAACACACATAGAGGAGCGTGTCTAAAAAACCGACTTGCTAGTCGAATATATTGTAACTTGTTGAAATGTAATATTTTTTATAGGAACTCATGCGCGCGTAATAACTGCATAAAATGCTTGCCTTCGTTGCTTTGGTCTTCATAACAATAGGATTTAACATAATTCTGTAATAAGGGTTTATAACGCGTATCAGAAAATACGTTTAAAATATCTTGGATGCGAACCGCATTCAGTGCGCTGTTCTCTCTACAACTTTGATATAAAATAGCCGCTAAAATTTCTGCTTTACAAGCTTTGCGTATAGAATCTGCTTGATGAAAACTTTGAATACAGGAATGGAGGGCGCGGTCTTTATTCCATTCACGCCACTGGTTAAAAAATTTTAATGCAATGGCTTTGTATCGCCCTATTTCTTTTTCAGAATAATCAATTTCTGAAAATAATAAAAAAAACAAGGCGGGGATACAAGCTTCTACATTTGCCCAAGAACAATTACCGCTAATTTGCGCTGAGATTTTTAATTCTGTGATAGGTGTTAAATGTAATAACCGCGGCAATTCCTGGTTAACAAATTCGTCAGATTTTTTATTGTAAATTAAATTGCTAATAAATTGCGTCGTCATTATGTCAGGATGTTGAATACGGTAAAAGACTATATTATCGTATAAACGGCTATCTTCACGGCGATCGCATTTCACTAAAATATTATCAAGTTTCACAAAAGTAATCGCATGCCCTTCGTATCCAATCGGTATAATCAAAGGTTCTTGTTCGATGAGGCCATGAATCTCTTCGCGGTGTCTTTTAATATTCGTACGGTATTGCTGATATTTAATTAAACGCGCAGCACGACTCATGGATTCAATACTGAGTTGCGTAAAGTGGGCGTAGCGGCGCAAATCACGAGCGGCAAAATGATTTTTGAATTGAATCAGTGATTCTGTGATAATCGCTAAACTAAATTCTAAAAAAAAGCCTTCAAAATCTAATTCGACAAAATGGTTATCTGGATTAATAATATTTGCGGTGCCCACTAACTCAAACATGTGCCCCAGTAATTTCGCATTAATAAAATCTTGTGCGAATTCAAGATCAGCGCCGTGTTTTAGAAACAATTTTTTCATCGTGTTTTGCTGACGTAATAATGGCATCACGAGTGCTGGTTGCCCAGCAAAAGTATAGGCATTGGGATTAGCGCCTTGGGCAAACAACAATTCTGCTAATTGAACATTATTATTCTCTGCTGTCCAATGCAGCGCCGTGCCGCCTGTTGCATCAGCTAAATTAACATTCGCGCCTTGGTTAATAAGTAACGTGCTAATTTCTTTATTATCTGCAATTGCGGCTTCGATAAGCGGCGTAAATCCGTATTCATCTAAATTATTAACAGGAACACCTGCGCGTAATAGTGCAAGCGCTTGATCAGTCTGTTCTTCTATAATCGCGTTGGCAAGGGATATCATATTGATTCCGCCAATAATTGAACTGTTTTTAGTGTAGACTACCATGTTCTTTTTATCAAACTTCTTCAATAAGGTCGTGGCTTAGGGGAGAATTTAGGTGTGTTTTTATGCTGATGTTGAAAACGTAAATCTAGTTTTTCTACTAATTCTTGTTTTTCATTCTCGTTTGTTTGAGCGAGGTTATCACTTGGTACGCCAGTGACTTTTTTGTCAGTTGCACCGCTAAATTGTGCATGATTCGAGAGTGGGTGTGTTTTATAAGCAGAATCAGTACCGCCATTGCGTAGTCCAAGTGAATCATAACCTGCTGTTGATTTCGGATCGTTTTTTATTTTTTCTCGTTCTTTTCGGGTAGCTTTTTGAGTATCGACTTGCACTTTATGTAATTCTCCGTGCTTATGTAATAAACGAGCCATTTCAGTGGGAGGCAATGTGTCATCACGAGAGGCAGGAATAAACAGATGAAATTCTATATCACCTGCCTTACCCCCCTTCCCTCCTTTATCTTCCTCATTTTTTTCCACGTCTTTTTTGATAGTCATATAAGACCCTTTCTATCATATTTTACTTATTATAGCAAAAAAGACGTATGTTTTTGATTTTACACATTAATATACTTTGAGTTTTTTAACCAATTTGGGTCAGGATAATAAGCCACAACTACTGTTTTATTTTTAATTGTATCGACTAGCGGTTTGATGGCGTCTTCTCCCACAGCCATACAGCCCCAACTTCGTCCGAGCATGCCTCGTGATTTCGCTATATCCGCACCCACATATCGCGCGCCATGAAAAACAACAGCACGGTTATACACATTATCATTGATGCCATGCTCTAACCCTTGAATCCGCATGGAATAGCCATGACCACCTATATAACTATTTTCTGTGACAAATACACCTAAGCTTGATTTTAAACTACGTGCATTATTTGAAAAAGAAGTGGCATTTAAACCACCGCTATTCTTTCCATGTGCTACCCAGGTGTTCAATACTATTGTGTTATTTTTTAGGTTAATGACCCATAATCGGCGCTCATTAGAAGGTTTAGAATAATCAATAACCGTCAATAATTGCTGCGTATCTAAGCCTTGCTGCCGTGCTTTAGAGTATGCAGTTAGACTTAATTGCAATGCGGTTGGATTTAATTGGGATACTTTAGCATGAATTAATGTTGTTTCGTGTGCGATCCAGTCGCTAGTAGAGCTTGGAGTCTTAGGTTTGTGTTCACAACCCGAAATAGATAATAACATCATCATAAAAATAATAAACTTCATATCTCTCATTTATTTAGACCTCTCGATTATCGTTATTCAAATTTAGCTGATAGGGATTTAGTAAAATCACAGAATGGCGCAGTATAAATGTTGTACATTAAGGTAATATTAACAGTGAAATATTTAATTAGGGTTAAAATACAATAGATTTCGTAATCAGCTAGATTAGCGTTTAGTCTCATGCTAAATTACGTCACAGATTATCCGTCTATTTTTACCAGGCTATTTTACTAAAAAACAAGGTCATAGAAATGAATATAAAAAATAAACCATTTTTTTCACAAGTCACTTATATTTGGATTGATGGCACAAGCCCCACTCAAACTTTGCGTTCAAAAGTTAAAATTGTCGCATTGACTCAAGAAACTTATAACCCGAAGGATTATCCTCAATGGAACTTTGATGGATCATCCACTTATCAAGCGACAGGGCATGATTCTGATCTCATCTTACAACCTGTTTGTATAGTAGATGATCCTATTCTGGGTGCTAATAATTTTCTGGCGCTCTGTGAAGTATTAAACCCAGATCAAACACCTCACATCAGTAATAAGCGTACTCGATTAGTTCAGCTAATGGCTGAGAAGGGCCATGCCTATCAACCCTGGGTCGGATTTGAACAAGAATATACGTTATTTCGCGGGCAACAGCCTTTAGGTTGGCCAGATCGTGGATACCCTGCACCCCAAGGTCCGTTTTACTGTGGTGTGGGCGCAGATGAGGTCTTCGGCCGACATTTAGTTGAAGAGCATGCACAAGCCTGTCTGGACGCAGGGCTTATGTTATATGGTACGAACGCAGAAGTAATGCCTGGCCAGTGGGAATTTCAGATAGGTTATCGCGGCGTTGATACGGAAAGTGCCGATCCTGTGACGGTTTGTGATCATTTATGGCTTGCGCGTTGGTTACTCTATCGACTCGGTGAAGATCATGATATTACCGCAAAATTGCATCCGAAACCTGTGAAAGGGGATTGGAATGGTGCGGGGAAACATACGAATTTTTCAACACAAGAAATGCGCGATCCTAAAACGGGCATGGCCGCTATTCATAAGGCCATTGAGGCGTTGGAAAAACAACATGCGGAACATATTGCAGTCTATGGACATGATTTAGAATTACGCTTAACGGGTAAACATGAAACCGCTAATATAGCCGAATTTATTTCAGGTGTCGGTCATCGGGGCGCTTCTATTAGAATTCCACGACCTGTGGCAAATAAAGGTTATGGTTACTTAGAAGATCGCCGTCCTGGTGCAAATGCCAATCCGTATGAAGTAGCAGCCATGCTAGTTGAGACTATTTGTACTTAATTTATCGTTGTCACCTGTAAACAGAGAATAAATAATCATGAGTGTTACGACACAATGTGGGAAAGAAAAACAAAAAAATTGGACTGTTGAACAAGCATTAGAATTATATGCGCTTCCTTTTCCTATATTATTGTACCAAGCGCAAGTAGTGCATCAGCAGCATTTTCCTCATGCAACGATGCAGCTCAGCACATTACTCAATATTAAGCTGGGTGGTTGTCCTGAGGATTGCCATTATTGCCCACAAGCAGCGCGCTATCATACGGGCATTAAAGCGGAAAAACTCATGAGTGTAGAAGCTGTGCGTGAGCAAGCTAAAGCGGCTAAAGTCGCTGGCGCTACGCGTTTTTGTATGGGTGCTGCCTGGCGAGAAGTGAAAGACCGTGATATACCAGCTATTTCTGCTATCGTACAAGAAATCAAATCATTAGGTATGGAATCTTGTATGACATTAGGTATGCTGACAGAAGCTCAAGCAGAGGCTCTCAAAGAAGCAGGTTTGGATTATTATAATCATAATATTGATACGTCGCCTGAGTTTTACAATAAAATTATTACAACACGCACGTTTGATGATCGTTTACAAACATTAGAGCACGTACGTAAGGCAGGTATGAAAGTATGTTGTGGTGGAATTATTGGCATGGGTGAAACCGTTGAAGATCGTGCGGGTATGTTAGTCATTTTAGCGAATATGGAACCTGCAATTGAAAGTGTTCCTATTAATCATCTTGCGCCTGTTGAGGGGACGCCTTTAGCAGATACTCCTGCGATTGATCCCTTTGATTTTGTTCGTACGATTGCTGTGGCGCGAATCATGATGCCAAAAGCACGTATACGTCTGTCAGCAGGGCGAGATAAGATGTCTGATATATTACAAGCACTGTGTATTGCAGCAGGTGTTAATTCTTTTTTTTACGGACGCGAAGAACTACTAACAACTGCGAACCCAGGCATACAACAAGATCAAGCATTATTGAAACGATTAGGAATGCGTATTGAAAATTAACTATTGTTTAATTCGTGCGCCCTACACAATCCTTGTAAACTTAAATCAGGTAATAGAACCGTAAATAGCGATTTTTCTTTATATAATTGTGCAAATCCACCTGAACCAATCACAGTCACTTGTTCTGAATGGAAGACTTCTTGTTGGAACCCAGCAATAATCTCTTTTAATGCCCCTAATTGACCATAATAAAGTCCAGATTGAATACTCTCGCGCGTAGAGCGTCCGATATAACTCGCTGGCATTTCAATATCTACATCCATTAATTTTGCGGTATTCTTTTTTAATGTTTCCATACTAAGCCGCATTCCAGGCAAAATAGTGCCGCCTAGATAATCACGTTTTTTAGTAATAGCACACACTGTCGTTGCAGTACCCATATCAATGATAATTAAATTTTGATTAGGAAAAGCATGCACAGCTCCAATCGCATTAGCAATACGATCCGCGCCTACTTCATTCGGATTTTTATATTTGATATTAAGCCCTGTCTTAACACCTGCTTGTAAAACAAATAAAGGCACTTTGAAATAAAGTGATATTGCATGACGAATAGTAAAATCATAACTCGGAACGACAGAGCATAAAGCCACTGCTGAAATTTTTTCAGGCGATAAATGGTTCGCGGATAAAATAGATAATAAGAAAATACCAAATTGATCTGCAGTACCAATTAAATGTGTCGCATAACGAAAACGCGCGATTTGTTTATCTTTATCAAATACGCCACCTAATATGTGCGTGTTACCCATATCTAAACACAGCAGCATCGCTTAATGCTCCAAATCAACTATAATAGGCTCTAATGTTTCTTTTATATCAATCATTGCATAGGAGATAATAAAAATTTTATCGCCAATTTCTGCTTTACGAGCAGCAGCACCATTTAAACAAAATACGCGGCTACCTGCTTTACCCTTAATGGCGTATGTTTCTAATCGCTCGCCATTATTTAGATTAACGACTTGTACTTTTTCATTTTCTCTAATATTAGCTTGCCTCATCATTTCTTCATCAATCGTAATTGAACCTACATAAAATAATTCTTTTTGTGTGATTGTACCGTAAGCAATTTTAGATTTTAAAACCGTAATATACATAGTTAATGACCTGTTTTTCTAATTCTTTTTAAAGAAATATTATCAATTAGTCGAACGCCGCCTATCCAAACAGCGCCTAAACGCCGTTGCCATTGTTCAGTAATATAATCAACAGCAATACCCTGTTCAATCAATCTTTCAGTAATATCTTCATAGTCAGGCGTATTTTTTAATAATTCAGCAAAAAAAGCGGCTTTTTTTCTTTGCTCCGTATCTAATCGAGAGTTCCGTGAACTGAGTGCGATACCCTCTTCATCTCGCACTGTTTTGCACCCAACAATTTCTGTTGGTAAAAAGAACGCGTTGGCCATATTTTTTATTAAGATGAGTTGTTGATAATCTTTTTCGCCAAAATAAGCACGTGAAGCCTGTGCTAAATTCAATAATTTTAAAACAACTGTCAACATGCCATTAAAATGCCCTGGGCGAAATACGCCTTCTAATTCTTTTGAAATTTTATTTTCAGTGAGGTGATAATGATCATAGAAAGGATATATTTCTTTTGGTATAGGCAATAATAAATAGTCAACAGAATGGGCTTCAAGCATCGCTGTATCTTGCTCGATTGTTCTCGGATAATTTTCAAAATCCTGTTTGTCATTAAACTGCTTTGGATTAACAAAAATACTCACTATTGTTATTTCGTTTTCCATACATGAGCGCTGACAAAGACTTAAGTGACCCGCATGGATATTCCCCATCGTAGGTACAAAACCTATTGATTTTCGTGCCAGTGTTTTTCTTATAGTTTTCCATTCATCAAGACTAGTAACAATGTTCATGTTCTGGAAACTCTTCTTGATTAATTGCTTGTATATAACGAGCTATGCTTTGTTGCATTTGCTCACTACCATTCATGAATGCTTGAACAAATTTAGGTTTAAAATTCATTGTTAACCCTAATAAATCTTGTAACACTAATACTTGTCCATTGGTGTGGGGTCCTGCACCAATACCAATCGTTGGAATTTTTAAACTTTCTGTTATTTCTTTTGCTAATAGAGAAGGAACGCATTCTAATACAATCGCAAAACAACCCGCTTCTTGTAATAATAATGCTTCTTGCTTCAAATGTGAGGCGCTTGTTTCTGTTTTACCTTGTACTTTGTAGCCACCTAATTGATGGATTAATTGAGGAGTAAGACCAATATGCCCCATGACGGGAATACCAGACTCTGTCACCTGTTGAATGAATTCAAGATTACCTGCACTGCCTTCTAATTTAATCGAATGCGCACCTGCTTGCATTAATTTTTGGACCACTGCCATGTTTTTAGATTTTGATTGGCGATAACTTAAAAATGGCATATCACCAATAATGAATTTATCACTCGTTCCACGGCTAACTGCAGCAATATGGTAACACATCATGTCCACTGTGGCTGCCAAGGTATTTTTGAACCCGTGCATCACCATAGATACCGAATCCCCCACTAACAAACAGTCAATGGCAGTCTTATCTAAAATCTGTGCGCTGGTATAATCGTAGCAGGTGACCATACTGATCTTATGGCCTTGTTCTTTTTTCTTATAAAAATCAAATATATTCATTGCATCACTCTTTGTATGTCTCTGCCTGTAAGTCAAATCCTATTAGGTCAAATCATTGGCTAATCTACTCCAGGATAGTGTAGAGGTCAAGCAGGGTGTATACTACGCAGCAATTATATAAGGAGAGTCAGTATGGTGGCGCCTTCGCTATTACAATTGCCTAATGACGCAAAAAAATTATTATTACATTCTTGCTGTGCGCCTTGCTCGGGCGAAGTCATGCAGCGTTTAGTGGACTCAGGTATAGACTATACTATTTATTTTTATAATCCGAATATCCACCCTCTCAAAGAATATGAACTCCGTAAAAATGAAAATATTCGATTTGCCGAAAAAAATAATGTGCCATTTATTGATGGCGATTATGATCGCGATGAATGGTTTAAACGTGCCAAAGGTATGGAATTTGAACCCGAACGCGGTATTCGTTGCACAATGTGTTTTGATATGCGCTTTCAGCGCACAGCATTATATGCACACGAAAATGGTTTCACCATTTTCTCTAGTTCATTAGGCATTTCGCGCTGGAAAAACATGGAGCAAATTAATGACTGTGGCACACGTGCCGCGTCACATTATCCTAACATGACCTATTGGACCTTTAATTGGCGAAAAGAAGGGGGTTCACAACGCATGATAGAAATTTCTAAACAAGAAAATTTTTATCAACAAGAATATTGCGGCTGTGTTTATTCGCTACGGGATACCAATCGCTGGCGCTTAGAAAATGATCGAGAACGCATTGAAATTGGAACTAAGTATTATCAGTAATTAAATTTTTCTTCAAAATCGAAGAAGGTACGCCACGCACCTCCCTTACAATCCCTATTTTTTCAAATAATTTAAGAAGATAATACGTTATATCAATTTCCCACCAGAGGAATCCTTGTCTGGCTGCTGCCGGATAATGATGATGATTATTATGCCAACCTTCGCCTAATGTTAAGATAGCCAGAAAAATATTGTTTCGACTGGTATCATCCGTGTGGTAGCGACGCCGGCCAAATTGGTGGGATAAAGAATTAATAGAGACGGTGGTATGAAAGACAGCAATGGTTGAAATACTAAATCCCCATACAAACATCTGTAAACCACTTGTTCCCAGGGAAGGCTTTACATGCTGAAGCAATACACCCGTTAAAAAAAGCAATATACCCAATATCAATGGAACAATATTGTCAAACCGGTCTAAAAAAACTAATTCTGGAAATTTTGAAAAATCTTTAATGCGCTCTGGGTTATAATAATAATTTTTCTCCGACATAAACCAACCCAAATGACTCCACCAAAAGCCATGATGTAAAGGTGAATGCGCGTCTGATTCCTGATCAGCGCATAGATGATGTTGCCGATGATGCGCTGCCCACCACAGAGGACCCCTCTGAGCAGCACTTAACCCAAGAATAGCGAATATCATTTGCCAAAAACGGTTCGTTTTAAACGTACGATGTGAAAAATACCGATGATAGAACGCACCGATAGAAAATACTCGTAAGAAATACAACCCCAATGCAACACTCAATGCCACCCAGCTAAAGCCCACCCAAATAACTAACAAGCAAGACAAATTAAGCGCTATAAAGGGCAATGTTCTTACCCAGTCCACTTTATTAGGAAGGCATTCTACGCTACTATGGTAAAGATTAGTGGTAATGAACCATCGAACCAGAGATTGGTAAATTTCTTTCATTAAAACTGTATTCCACTATAAATAAACTGACAACGAGCATTTTAACTTAGTTTGTTTGGGATAGACAGTAAATTTACGACAGGCTACATAATTTTATGGCAATGCTTAAAAAGTTAAGACATTATATCATTGGTGATCCCCTCAACCCGTTTAGCCCCAATATTCTTAGACACGTCTCACTGGTTGCATTTTTAGCCTGGGTTGGGCTTGGTGCAGATGGCCTATCCTCTTCTTGTTATGGTCCTGAAGAAGCCTTTATCGCACTTGGCGCACACACTCATCTTGCCCTCTATGTTGCGCTCGCTATGGCAATCACTGTTTTCGTTATTTCTTTGGGTTATAACCAAGTTATTGAGCTATTTCCGAGCGGTGGCGGCGGTTATAAAGTCGCCACACAACTACTCGGCCCCTATATTGGCCTTATTTCAGGCGCAGCACTTATCGTTGATTATGTACTCACGATCGCTGTTTCTACAGCCAGTGGGATGGATGCCATATTCAGTTTTTTACCCCATACACTCTTACGTCATAAATTACTTGCTGAGGCGATCGTCATTATTTTATTACTGGTTATTAATATGCGAGGTATGAAAGAATCCATTAAAATATTACTGCCCATTTTTGTGGGATTTATTATTATACACTTTGGTTTAATTACGTATGGCATTATTAATCACAGTAAAGGGTTACTCGTTATTATTCCAAACACGATTGCTGAAACAAAAAATGCAACCTCGCTATTAGGATGGTTTCCATTACTCGCGCTGACATTACATGCTTATTCATTAGGTAGCGGAACCTATACAGGTCTCGAAGCAGTCTCAAATAATGTAAATCGTTTAAGTGAACCACGTGTTCGCACTGGCAAATGGACCATGTTTTATATGGCTATTTCATTAAGCTTTATGGCGGCTGGCATTATTGTACTTTATCTACTCTGGGATGCGCAGCCCCTACACGGAAAAACACTGAATGCTGTTGTCTTCCATGCTATTTTAGGCGATTCTGGATTGGGAAAAATACTTTTATATATCACACTTATTTTAGAAGCAGGGTTATTGTTTGTCGCTGCCAATACTGGCTTTTTAGGCGGACCCGCCGTATTAGCTAATATGGCATTGGGCAATTGGGTTCCGAATCGCTTCCGCCTTCTTTCATCACGGCTTGTAATTCAAAACGGGCTTATTTTATTTGGTATCTCCGCACTCATTCTTTTACTTTGGAGTCATGGACGCGTTGCGTGGCTTGTTATTTTGTATAGTATCAATGTGTTTGTTACTTTTTCTTTATCCTTATTAGGGCTTTGTGTTTATTGGGCAAAACACCGAGGAGCTGCATCACGATATTGGCCATGGCGACTCCTGCTTTCATTGTTTGCTTTTATTATTACCTCGAGTATTCTATTCGTCACGCTTTCTTCAAAATTTGAATCGGGTGGCTGGGTCACTGTACTCATCACCTGTGCTGTCATTACACTTTGCCTAATGATTAATAAACACTACAACTTAGTTAATAAAAAACTAGCGCGTCTTGATACGCAATTGAAACAACCGGTATTTGAAAAAAATTTACATTTAATGACACTTGATCCCGAACAACCCACGGCTGTTATTCTCGTTGGGAAAAGCCAAAGTATAGGCATGCATACTTTATTGTGCGTTTTAAGAATTTTTCCTCGGCATTTTAAAAATTTTATTTTTCTAAGCATTGGCATTGTAGACGTTGAAAGTTTTACAGGCGACATTGCATTAGAACAAATGCGACACCAAGTGACCGATACTTTAACTTATTTTGTCCAATACTGTCAGCAATATGGTATCGCGGCAGAAAGTTATGCCGATTACGGTCCTGATACCGTTGAAAAGCTCACGAAATTGGCTGAAGAAGTGGGGAAGAAATATCCCAATTGCCTTTTTTTCGCGAGCAAGCTTATCTTTGAACATGATAATTGGATTACCCGCCTGTTGCACAATGAAACACCCACAACGTTACAAAGACAATTACATTTACAAGGCAAAGAATTAGTGATTTTGCCGATGAAAATATAATCATATTATTAACTGTTAATAACTAAGGATCCCTATGAAAACTGAACGCAAAGTCACTCTTGAAAAAAACAAACGCTTTTCTCAATGCGCCTTTTGGCGAATGCAGCGCGATTACTTCGATAAAGAAGGGATCAACGCTTGGACTAATCAAGTGCCTTTTTATATTACCAGCAATCCATATATTGCTGCCTCTTATGCAAAGATTGTCCTGGCATTTATGCGTGACTGGCTCAAAACACACCCTGAAAATAAAGATCAACCCTTCTACATTTTAGAGTTAGGCACAGGCTCTGGACGTTTTAGTTATTATTTTGTTAAAACATTAATCGAATTACTCGACAGCTCAAAACAACAAGATATTAAATTTGTCTATATCATGAGCGATTTTACCAAACACAATGTCAAATATTGGGAAGATCATCCCGCATTAAAACCCTATATCGAAAAAGGGATTATTGATTTCGCTCTTTATGACATGGAAACCGAACGACCCATTCATTTAATTCACAAAAATGTATCCCTATCCCCTGAATTACTGATTAATCCTCTGACTATTTTTGCAAATTACATTTTTGATACCATTTCACATGACGCATTCACAGTACACGAAAATAAATTATATGAATTATTATTTAGCTTACAGACTCCCGAGTCTAACATCGAGCATAATCGCGCTATTTCTATGGAAAAGATTAGTGTTGACTATCACATTAATGAAATTAAAAATGCCTATTACAATGATCCACATTTAGATGCGGTTATAAATCATTATAAAGAAGCATTACACACAACCAGTTTTTTAATTCCTATCGGGTCTATTCATGCTATTAAATTTTTAAAAAAACTCTCTCGTGATCAGTTAATGATTTTATCAACAGACAAAGGATACACTTCAATAAAACAACTGGACAACTTGGGCCACCCCTCTATTTCTTTTCATGGCAGTTTTTCTATGATGGTTAATTTCCATGCAATAGCAAGCTATTTTACCCATAGTGGCGGCGATGCTTTCCTACAGACACCGCGCAGAGGCATTCGGACATCTGTCTTTACGAGCGGATTCAAATTAGAAGAGGTTCCTGACGCAAAAACCGCAGTCATAGAATGGGTTGAGAGAATGAGTCCATCGCATTATTTCACCTTACATAGCCGCGTGCGCGATCATTTCAATGATTATGACTTAGATACACTAGCTGCACATATGGAGTTCACAAACTGGGATCCGCATATTTATTTAAAGATAAGTGCCAAAATAGCCTCGCTTATTCCGAATGCAAATCCAGAAACAATAGAGTTCATTTCGAAAAATATGACTCGATTGGCAGCTAATTATTATCAAATGCCAAAAATAGAATGCATTTTATTTGAAATAGGAGTTTTTTTTCACGCTACGAAGGATTATAATCAGGCATTAAATTATTATAAGCAAGCCCGCCCCTACGTGGGTGAGCAGTTTGGGTTATTTTATAATATAGCGCTATGCGAACATTATTTAAGTAACCATGCCGATGCATTAGTACATTTTAAGCATGCGCTGTCATTGGATCCAAGCTCTCAAGAAACTGTGGAATGGATCACATTAACAGAAAACGCATTATCAACGTAAACTTATAGGAGGATTTTCCAGCTTGACAACTATTTTACTTGCGGACGACCATGAAATTTCTCTCGCTGGGATTAAGAATGCCCTGGAAGCAATGTCCGAAATAAAAATCGTAGGCGAAGCAACTAACGGATTAAGCGCTATCCAACTTGCAAAGGAACTTAACCCAGATATTATTTTCATGGATATTTTAATGCCAAAGATAGATGGCATTGAAGCCACACGAAGAATACTTCGTTTTAATCCTAAGATTAAAATTATTATTCTTAGCATTTTCGAACAGAATCCCTATCCTGCCCGTTTGTTAGAAGCAGGCGTATCAGGTTATCTTCCGAAAAATTGCACAGCGAATGAAATCGTCATGGCAGTCAAAAGCGTCTTAAGAAAAAATCGCTATTTGAATCCTGTTATTGCCAGACAGCTTATAGAAGATGGTAACCAAACACAGCGCTCTTCTTTTAATCTTCTATCATTACGAGAATTCCAAGTTGCCTTGATGCTTATTGAAGGGAAAACAATACAACTTATTTCTCGTGCATTGGGGATTAAACCCAAAACTGTAGCAGATCATCGTTATGAAATATTCAGGAAGTGTAACGTAGCCAATGACGTAGAATTCATTCTGTTAGCATGGCAGACACATCAACTATTAGGTTTTAACTAATATAAATCAACCCATTACCCTTTAAATAATAATTACGGAGTGAGGTTCCATTATTCATAATTTGTGGTACACTATCTCTCGCTGCAAATTGTTTTGTAGCATTTTTTTACTTTAATAAAGGTTATTAGATTATGGCAAAACGTGAACAAGGTACAGTTAAATGGTTCGATAGCGGAAAAGGATTTGGTTTTATTGCAAGAGAACACGGTGAGGATGTATTTGTACATTTCCGCGCTATTCGTGGCGATGGATACCGTTCTTTAGAAGAAGGTCAACGTGTTGAATTCGACGTCACACAAGGCCAGAAAGGACCTCAAGCTGAAGATGTTGCTGTTGTTGAGTAATAAATCATCGCAAGTTGATTTATTTTCTATATAGCATGAGAAGAGGGAGTGATAACACTCCCCTTTTTTTAGATAGAATTCAGCTATAAGGTAGATAGTACTGCGTTGGATCTAAAGCTCCCGCCTCAGAAAATCCTTTTTTACGATAAATACAACTGTCACAAGAACCACAAGAACGTCCATGCTCATCTAAACGATAACAAGACACAGTTAACCTATAATCAACTCCAAGTGCTAAACCTGTTTGGATAATCTCGCACTTACTCAATAACAATAATGGCGCATGAATCGTCAGCCGCCTGCCTTCAATCCCTGCTTTAGTAGCTAAATTAGCCATTTCCTCAAAAGAGCGTAAATAATCAGGACGACAATCAGGGTAGCCCGAATAATCTAAACTATTTGCTCCTATAAAAATATCAGAAGCGTTTATAATCTCAGCCCATGCCATCGCCATACTTAAAAAAATAGTATTACGCGCAGGAACATAAGTATTGGGGACCGTATCATTATTTGGATAATCATGAACAGGTATTCGATCATCTGTCAACGCAGAAGCCCCTAATTCACCTAAGGCTGTCAACGAAATAAATTTATGTGCTTGTACCCCCATCATGGTTGCAATACGCTCTGCTGCTATTAATTCTGCTTTATGTTTTTGGCCATAATCAAAGCTCAATGCATACAGCAGAAACCCCTGATTTTTTGCTATCGCCAAACACGTTGTCGAATCCAGGCCGCCAGAGAATAAAATAATTGCTTTTTTTTGCATATATCACACTCATGTAAAAAAGCGCATTTTATTACATCTCACAAACGATTACAGTAAAATATGCCTCGAATATTTGCAGATTAAACTATTAACCTGGGCAAGAAATTATTATTTTAAAAACCTTCGCGAATGACAAATATTTTTTAGCATTTCTTTATTTTAATTCTATCGAGACTCACGATTCTGGCTTATCTATTAAATGACAATTAGCTTTGCCGATCGCGACAACTAACGTTGCCGATTAAAT
>JBEPVM010000007.1:0-52667 GCA_041690995.1 Gammaproteobacteria bacterium
AGTCGTTTTAGAAACACCGCTACCGCCATAACAATTTTTATTTTTTATAACATTATTATCGACTAAGGTATCCATTCCAGGGTTAATTAAACTCACTTCTCCTCTCTTAGAACCCGTGACATTCAATACCCTTTCTGGATCAGCGATTCTGACGTCCTTATTATTTAAGGCTTTCTTTAACTTCTTAAATGAAATACGCGTGTTTCCGCAAATAATCGCAGCGAAATAGTGATCCTTTGCTTTCAAAATAAGGGTGGGTGTGGTTTCATGCAACGATAGGCCATACTGCATCGCTCCCTCTTCTGCGGATTCAAGATTAAAACTCTCTTGATAAATTGAATAATCCACATTTTCATTCTTTAAAAAATTATCTAAGTGAGCTAATTGAGCATTCTTCATAACTTATCCGCCTCCCCCCGATTTTTAATGTACCCACCGTTTGAGCTCTGTCCATTATTTCCTATTCCTTTAGGAGGATGACGTCAAGAGGACGCGCAAGGTTGACAACAGAAGGTCAATGTCCACGGGCTTCGTGATATAGTCCGTTGCGCCTGATTTTAAGCTGCGTTTGCGATCATCCTGCATGGCTTTCGCGGTCAGGGCGATAATCGGCAATTTCCTGAACTTTTCTTCTTTCCGTATCCGTTCAATGGTTTCATACCCATCCATCTCTGGCATCATGATGTCCATTAATATAATCCTGATGTCAGGATCCTGGTACAGCAGTTCAATGCCAGTCCGGCCGTTTTCAGCGAATACCACCCGCATGTTATACCGTTCGAGCGCACTCGTAATGGCGAAAATGTTACGGATGTCATCATCCACCACCAGGATTTTTACGTGAGCGAGAAGAGGATCATTACGCCGAACGGTTTCCAGCAGCTTTTTCTGTCCTATCGACAGGGAAGAGTAAGGCAAATGTAAACGCAATAGGACATTATCAACGACTTCATCCATATTCCGGGCAACATACACATTCGGCAGATCACTGAGGCCCACCATTTCAGTCTGGACTGGCTTTTTGCTTTGCCAAAGGAGAGTGACAGGCAGCCTGGAAAACATCGCCTGGGTCTTCAGATGGTGCAAAATCTCGGCGGGTTTCATGTCAGGAAGATGGGCATCTATAATACAACCGTCCAGCGTCCCAAGACTGTCCTCATCCATGGCCTGCCCCATCATCGACGTACGTGTCATCAGTTCAAGCGCCTTGTGGCTGAGTAAACTCACTAAACGCTTCTGTAATTTTTCATTCGGCTCTATAATCAATACCTTCCGCGTGGTCTGGGCAATGATTTTCTGGATGTGGAGCATCGCTTCATCGAGCTGCTGTTTTGACAGGGGCGGTTGCAGGGTCAGACAAGCCCCACCCATCATGGCCCGAGGAATATCCTGGGGAAGAGAAACAGGATAAACGGGAACGTGACGGGTAGACATGTCATGTTTTAATCGATCCAGAATGATCCATCCATTGTTGGTATCCTCTGTCAGGGAAACATTTAACACAATGGCCGCGGGGTTTAATTCACGAACCAGAGGAAAGACCCGACTGGTCCTGTTATGAATGACCATTCCGCCCAAACCGTTTTTATTGGCCGCGTCAAGCAGCAGGCTCGAAAAAGCGGGATCATTTTCCACAATAAACAACAGCGGCTTCTCTGGATCAATTGTCGCTAAACTGTTTTTGATATCTTCTTCTGTCTTGACCTCGAGTAGGAGGGGAGAGGGTTCTTTTATTTCCTGCATGCCGATGCCCTTGCCGACCAACTCGAGGCTGTCGTCCAGCGCCTGAGTAAAGATACTTCTGCTGCGTTTATTAATGGATGTATAGGCAAGCGGCAAATAAAAGGTAAACGTGCTGCCTTTCCCCGCGCGGCTTTCCAGATAAATTTCCCCGCCCAGCATGTGTGCCAGCTGACGGCTGATGGAGAGTCCAAGACCCGTCCCCCCATATTTGCGGCTGGTGGTCCCGTCCGCTTGTTGAAAGGCTTCAAAAATAATCTGGTGTTTTTCTTCGGGTATGCCGATGCCCGTGTCGGTCACTTTAAAATCCACACCCGGCTTAACCGATTCAAAGGTAGGATAAATAGGCCCTGTCCCCTCGTGAGGGCAGATTTGCAGGTTCACTTCGCCCGCACTCGTGAACTTGAACGCATTGGACAGAAGGTTTTTTAACACTTGTTGCAGGCGCTTGCCGTCCGTATGGATGGTTTTTGGCAAACGGGGGTCCAGCCCGACCGTAAAAACCAAGTGTTTTGATTCAGCGATCTGCCTGAAAGTCCGCAGTACAAACTCACGGATGTCTCCAAAACTGACATCGCTGACTTCAATGGAAATGGTACCCGATTCGATTTTGGCGAGATCCAGAATGTCATTGATCAGATCCAGTAGATCTGTCCCCGAAGAGTGAACGGTCTGGATATAGTCTATCTGCTTCGGCGTCAGGTTATTGTCGTCATTTTCCGACAGCACCTTGGACAAGACTAACAGGCTGTTCAAGGGGGTCCTAAGCTCGTGTGACATGTTGGCCAGAAACTCGGACTTGAAACGGGAAGTCAGTGCCAGCTGAGACGCTTTTTCTTCCAGCAGTTTTTTGGCCGTCTCGACTTCCTTGTTTTTCTGTTCCACCGCCGTGTTCTGAATGGCCAGCTGTTCGGCACGGTCTTCCAGGTCTTCATTTGCCTTTTGCAGTTCGCGC
This sequence comes from Gammaproteobacteria bacterium, assembly GCA_041690995.1. GTDB lineage: Bacteria > Pseudomonadota > Gammaproteobacteria > DSM-16500 > DSM-16500 > UBA4722. Next base: position 2,696 of record JBEPVM010000007.1, read on the forward strand.
TGCTGCTCTTTGAGCAGTTCTTCCGACTGCTGCAGGTTCCGGGCCTGCTCTTCGAGACGCTTGTTCGTTCCCGTCAATTCTTCCTGCTGGCTGCGGAGTTCTTCCGTCAAGGATTGTGACTGTTTGAGAAGGTCTTCCGTCCTCATGGTCGCCGTAATCGTATTCAAAACGATACCGATGCTTTCTGTTAACTGCTCCAGAAAACTTAAGTGGACTTCGGTAAAGCGGTTAAATGTCCCGAGTTCAATCACAGCCTTCACTTCGCCTTCAAAGACGACAGGCAATACAATGATATTGGCTGGCACATGCGCGCCAAGACCCGAGTTGATCTGGATGTAATCCGGCGGCACTTCCGTAATGGTAATGGGTTCTTTTTCCAGGACACACTGGCCTACGAGCCCTTCTCCTACCTTGAAATGACTGGAAATGGTCTTCCGTTTTTTGTACGCATAGCTCGCCAGCAGTTGAATGTTAATCTCGTCTTGGGCATTCTCGACCACATAAAAAACACTGTGTTGAGCCATGACCAAGGGAGATAGTTCGGAAAGAATCTGTTTGCCAACACTGAGGAGGTCACGCTGCCCTTGTAACATGCGCGTGAATTTGGCGAGATTGGTCTTTAACCAGTCCTGTTCCATGTTCTTTCGGGTCGTATCTTTTAAGTTACGGATCATTTCATTAATGTTGTCTTTCAGAGCGGCCACCTCGCCAGCGGCCTGTACGGCAACAGAGCGGGTGAGATCACCTTGTGTCACGGCTGTCGCAACATCCGCAATGGCTCGCACCTGCGTCGTCAGGTTGCCTGCAAGCTGGTTCACATTATCCGTTAGATCGCGCCAGCGTCCAGCCGCACCCGGCACATGCGCCTGTCCGCCCAGCTTCCCTTCGATACCCACTTCACTCGCAACCGTTGTCACCTGGTCTGCAAAGACGGACAGCGTGTCAATCATTCCATTGATGGTTTCAGCAAGTTCCGCAATTTCACCTTTGACTTCCAGCACCAGTTTGCGTTTCAGATCACCGTTAGCGACGGCTGTTACGACCTTTGCAATACTGCGTACCTGCGCTGTGAGGTTACTCGCCATCGAGTTCACATTATCCGTCAAGTCCTTCCAAATGCCACCCACCCCTTTCACAATGGCTTGCCCGCCCAGGTTTCCTTCCGTGCCGACTTCACGCGCCACACGCGTCACTTCCGATGCAAACGCATTCAGCTGGTCCACCATCGTGTTGATGGTGTTTTTAAGCATGAGGATTTCACCTTTAACGTCCACCGTGATTTTTTTCGTGAGATCGCCGTTCGCAACCGCCGTGGTCACTTCCGCGATGTTACGCACCTGAGCCGTCAAGTTGCCTGCCATCGAGTTGACGTTATCCGTCAAGTCTTTCCACGTCCCCCCGACCCCTTTGACCATCGCCTGCCCGCCCAGGTTGCCTTCCGTACCCACTTCACGCGCCACACGTGTCACTTCCGAGGCAAATGCATTCAGCTGGTCCACCATGGTGTTGATGGTGTTTTTAAGCATCAAGATTTCACCTTTGACGTCCACCGTGATTTTTTTCGTGAGATCGCCCGTTGCAACTGCGGTCGTCACTTCGGCAATGTTACGTACCTGTGCCGTGAGGTTGCCTGCCATCGAGTTGACGTTATCTGTCAAATCTTTCCACGTGCCTCCAACGCCTTTGACGATCGCCTGTCCGCCTAGATTCCCTTCCGTACCGACTTCACGTGCCACACGCGTCACTTCCGAGGCAAATGCATTCAGCTGGTCCACCATCGTGTTGATGGTGTTTTTAAGCATGAGAATTTCACCCTTAACGTCCACCGTGATTTTTTTCGTGAGATCGCCGTTTGCAACCGCCGTTGTGACTTCTGCAATATTACGTACCTGAGCGGTCAAGTTGCCTGCCATCGAATTCACATTGTCTGTCAAATCTTTCCACGTCCCCCCGACCCCTTTGACGATCGCCTGCCCACCCAGATTGCCTTCCGTACCCACTTCACGCGCGACACGCGTCACTTCCGATGCAAACGCATTCAGCTGATCCACCATCGTGTTGATAGTGTTTTTAAGCATGAGGATTTCGCCCTTGACGTCTACCGTGATTTTTTTCGTGAGATCGCCGTTCGCAACAGCCGTGGTCACTTCCGCAATATTACGCACCTGCGCTGTTAAGTTCCCTGCCATCGAGTTCACATTATCCGTCAAATCTTTCCATGTGCCCGACACACCTTTCACTTCCGCCTGCCCGCCCAGTTTTCCTTCCGTACCCACTTCACGTGCCACACGCGTGACTTCGGAGGCAAATGCGTTCAGCTGATCCACCATGGTGTTGATGGTGTTTTTAAGCATGAGAATTTCGCCCTTGACGTCCACCGTGATTTTTTTCGTGAGATCGCCGTTCGCAACCGCCGTGGTCACTTCCGCAATGTTACGCACCTGTGCCGTCAGATTACCTGCCATCGAGTTGACCTTGTCCGTCAAGTCTTTCCACGTACCTGACACGCCCTTCACTTCCGCCTGGCCGCCCAGTTTCCCTTCCGTACCCACTTCACGTGCCACACGCGTCACTTCCGATGCAAATGCATTGAGTTGATCCACCATGGTGTTGATGGTGTTTTTAAGCTGCAAGATCTCGCCTCGGACATCCACCGTGATTTTTTTCGTGAGATCACCGTTCGCGACCGCGGTCGTCACATCGGCAATGTTACGCACCTGTGCCGTCAGGTTACTCGCCATCGAGTTAACGTTGTCCGTCAAATCTTTCCACGTACCCGACACACCTTTGACTTCCGCCTGCCCGCCCAGTTTTCCTTCTGTACCCACTTCACGTGCCACACGCGTCACTTCTGAGGCAAAAGAAGACAATTGCCCGACCATGCCATTAACCAGATTGGCTGAACGCCGAAACTCGCCCTGCAGCGGGTTTCCATCTATCTCGAGCGCCATGATCTGCGCCAGGTCGCCTTTCGCAACCGCGCCGATAACCCGCGCCATTTCATTGGTGGGTTGAACCAAATCACCCACCATGCTGTTAACCGATTCAATGCAGGTGGCCCAGTCACCTTGTAAATGTCTGACCATGGCACGTTGGGTTGTCTTACCTTCCTTCCCCACCACACGGCTCATTTTCTGAAATTCACGGGTAATATATTCATTACTTTCAATAATGCTATTGACGGTATCCGCAATTTTTCCTGCGAGCCCCACCTGGTCAGGCGCCATGCGCACACTGAAATCCCCTTTCTGCACAGCCAGCAGGACATTTAAAAGTTCTTTCGTATTGATATTGATATCTTGAACAAGTGGAACACGCGTACTTTCGGCCATAAACTTCTCTCTTGTATATGATAGATAAAATGATTTTTTCACGCACGCTCTGTTCCGTTTCTGGCTGTGCCAGACGGATGGGCAGCGTTCGAGTTGTTACTTTTTTCGTTGAGGCGTGTTATCTCAGAGGGAATTTTTTTTAATTTTCAAATAGGAGTCTCTGAGAGAAGCAGGAGTGTACTCATAAATTTCTTGAATGTCTATATACTAACATCACCTACTCACATTGATTGTCGCTGCCGGCTTTCAGGCAGCGTGGTTGGGGGCACGCGCACCTTAACCCCGACAGGCGGTCACTGCATTCTCCGAGCACCTACAGGCAAACCCTAGGTCTTTTGCCGAAAGTTCTTATATTTTTTTTATAGGCGCTGTCTTAACCTTGTCTCCTGATATTTATTTGAGAGGAGATAAAAACATGTTAAGCGCAGCAGAAATAAAAATGCCTGTTTCATCCACCTTGAATGAACAGGGCATGAGTCCTAAAGAAGAAGCGAGATTGGCGGCTAAAAATGCTAAAAATAATTTCTCGAAACTGGATGACTTGTCTCATGCCGTGCGTACTCCCCTTCATGTCTTAGGCGGGTACGTGGCAGGTTTGCAAAAGTTTTCACAAGGGTTCAGCCAATTAAAAATGCCAGACCCCGCCTTACGCATCAACCTTTTCAGGCGGTCTGCAAACCTGGCTCGTTATCTTTCAACCATTCAAGCGCAGAGCGAATTACTGGCGGGTGGAGAGTATGTTGAATTTTTCAGACAGACCTCATCAAAGAAATCGGACAAGCCAGAGGAAGCATCCATTGCTTTATTCAGGGAGACTCTTGCTTCCCTCGCAAGCCATATTAACCGTTTACAAGCTGCACAGGAAAAACTAAAAACACTCGTCCGTCATTATGAAAGAGTCAATCCGGCGGAATTAAAAAACCAGTTCGATGAAATCGCAATGGAAATACAAGTGAGTGCCGCTCAAATAAAGAAAGAAACGGATGATTTAAACGGGACACTTCCCCTTGCTGTCAGCGCTCCCCCCGCCCAGATTAAAAAAAACCTTAGCGCCCTGCCCCTACGGATCCTCATCGTTGACGATATGCCTATGAACCGGAAAGTGCTCGCCCGCTTAATCGGAAAACAGTACCACTGCGAATTTGCCAGCAATGGAAAGGAAGCCGTGGAAAAATATGCGGAAAACCATTTTGATATCATTTTCATGGACATTCAAATGCCTGTGATGGATGGTCTTGAAGCCACCTTAGCTATCCGCCAGCAAGAACTCGCAACAAACAAAAGAAGAACGCCTGTTATTGCCTCGACCGCCATCGATTCAGGCGCACTTGAGAAAGGCATCACAGTGGCAGCAGGCATGGACGGGTATATCATGAAGCCGTATGATGAGAAACGGGTACAGGAAATCATTCACCTACACACGGACAAGCGTGAAAAAGCCTGCCCAGAAAGCGAAAGTGACATGGACGAGAGGTCTCTTACTCCGACTTTTCCAAGAAGAAAAATTTTATGGAATGGCCTTTCTGCAAGGAGTTTATCTGGGCCCGCCACAGCGAATTCACGTGTGATTTCGCCTGCCTCTGACCCCGGCCCATCACGCTTCTCACCCGTACTCGCAAAAAATCCTGCACTGCTTTCTGTCTCGCCATGGAATACACCCTCAAACGGACACGGACTCCTCGCCAGGTTCCATTTGCTCCGTCATGAAAACAAGAGTAACCTTGCTGCGGAAAAGTTATTATCGGGATCGGATAGAACACCACGATCATCGCCATTACTTAAGAGTTTCTTGTAAGATAATGTTTTTTACATTTTTAATGCAGCCACACTGATGGACAGTTTAGACAAAGCCTATATATTAGTCGTAGATGACCATCCGAAAAACCTGACGGCCATTGGCAGCGTGCTAAAAGAATTTGAGGATTTGACTATTTTTGCGAGTTCTGCCAGGGAAGCCTTACGGCATGTGCTTCGGTATAATTTCGCGGTGATTCTCCTCGATGTACAAATGCCAGAGATGGACGGCTTTGAAACCGCGCGTCTGATACGATCCCGGGAAAGATCCAGCTACACGCCTATCATCTTTTTAAGCGCGTGGCATAAAGAGGAAGCCGAAGTGAACAAAGGATATATGCTAGGCGGGGTGGATTACATTCTAAAGCCCATTAATCCTGCCATTTTGAAATACAAGGTCACTGTTTTTGTGAACCTGTTTACTAAGTCATCTCTTGCGGTGAATTTGCAGAATGAATTAAAAAAACGACTGCGCGCAGAGCAGCAGGCGAAAAAGCAACAGCACCAGCTAGAACTGGCTCAGCTTGAACGTATTAGCACCATGGAAGAAATGGCTTCTGCCATGGCTCACGAACTTAACCAGCCTTTAACAACGATCACTAATTATATCAAAGGGTGTATCCATCGTCTTGATGAAGGGAAGTATAAAGTGAATGAGCTGATCGAGGCATTACAGCTCGCAGGCCGGCAGGCGGAAAGAGCAGGTGCTGTGCTACACCGGATAAAAAATTTCATCCGAAAAAGTGAACTGTACCTTGAACCTGTGGCAATCCATGAATTGATTGCGAATATTCCTGCACTCCTGCCCGATGAAATATTGGGAACCCAAATCCAGATCGTCATGAAGTTATCAAAAAAACCGCTGCCTGAAATGCGGTTAGACAAAATCCAGCTGGAGCAGGTAGTATTGAACCTGCTGCGTAACAGCATTGACGTACTTAAAACTTCCAGCCAGCCCAATGGTAAAATCACCATAGAAACACTTTTCAGACGGCCCAAAACACTGGTGATTACTATCAAAGACAATGGCCCTGGTATTGATCCGGCTACCCTGCCCCGGCTGTTTGACCTCTACTACACAACCAAGACCCATGGCATGGGCATTGGTCTGTCTATTTGCCGCACCATTATTGAGGCCCATCGAGGAAACATTACTGCCTTTAATAATCCGCGGGGCGGTGCCTGTTTCGAGATTACTTTACCGGTCATGAATGAAGATGATCACCTCACCCACTAAAAACAAGGATACGGTGTTCATTGTGGATGATGACATCGATCTTTGCAAATCGCTGCGCTGGCTGCTGGAATCGGTCGGCTTGGGAACCCAGATCTTTAATAATGCCGCCAGTTTTTTGAATGTTTTTTCCCCCACTCAAACAGAAGGTTGTATTTTACTGGACATTCGCATGCCCCAGATGAGCGGCCTTGAACTCCAGGCGCAGTTAAATGCACAACAAAATACCCTGCCTATTATTTTCATGACAGGCCATGGGGACGTTCCCATGGCCGTGCGCGCCATGCAAGCAGGCGCCTTCGATTTTCTGACAAAACCATTCAACGATCAGGTTCTACTGGAACTTATTTACAAGGCCATTGCCTTCCACCAGAAATCACTGTCACGGGGCAGAAAAAATGCCGTTATTCAGAGCCGGTTAAATTTGCTGACAAGCCGGGAAGCTGAAATATTAAAATGGATTGTTGCCGGAAAACTGAATAAGGAAATTGCCTGGCAGTTGAATATTTCGATCAAGACGGTCGAGTTGCATCGTTGCAATATCATGAAAAAAATGGACGCGGGTACGATAGTCGAATTAATTAAATCCTATTTGAAAGTAGTATCCGAGCCCGAGAGCTGAATAGAATGTTCGTTGATGTCAACTTGCAGTGGTTCAAACTTACTGGGACCGTTTAGACGTTTACTTTGAAACTTTCTTTTTTTCTAAGATTTCTAAGAAACTTATATTTGAAGCGTTTGTCACAAAAAGCTAACCCTATTTTTAGAATGTCGGTATTGCCACCTTGTTTGTAAGCGTAAATTAAAAAATGATTGATGGATAGAAAACTAAAAATTATTTCCATTTTATTAAAGTCACCCGAGTTCCTTTATTTTTTTCAGTCTGTATATCAAATTCATCCACTAATCTTTTTGAGCCGCTGAGTCCGAGACCCATTCCTTTGCCAGTGGTATAGCCTTCCTGAAAAGCGCAAGCAAGGTCTGGGATGCCAGGGCCATGGTCCTCAAAAATTATTTGAATGCCGATCCGATTTTCATTTTCAATAATATCAATGCTTGCCTGTCCACCACCGCCGTATTTTAAAGTATTACGGGCAATCTCACTCGCGGCAGTGACAATTCTAGTTTGATCAATGAGCTTGAATGTCAGTCTGCCTGCAAATTCTTTCACGCGCTGTCGTGTAGCGACCACGTCTGCTTCGCATTGAATTTTTACAGTTTCTCCAACCCAGCGCTGGTTCATATTGGATTCCTAAAGGTTTATTTATTTAATCTGCTTGCAATAGTCGCATTCCTTTTTCTACTGTCAAAGCAGTCAACACCCCTTTAAGCGAGAGCCCTAGTTCAACCAGCGTGATGGCTACATTGGGCTGGATACCTACCACTACTGTTTTTACTCCCAGTAAATTTGCAATCAGAGAAATATTCGCAAACGTCCTACCCATAAAAGAGTCGATAATTTCGAGGGCAGAGACATCAATGATAATGCCTTTTCCTCCCGTCTCGCTTATTTTATTACTCAAATCATCCTGAAGGGTCGTGACGAGACGGTCATCAATATCGACTTGAATAGTGATTAACAGGCAATTGCCCAGTTTGTAAATCGGAATATGTTCTAACATGCTTTCTCTTCTCCTTTGTCCTTTATTTTATTTGGAGTAAGCGTTATGTAATTCAGATAAAGTAGAAAAAGAAACATTTTTTTTAATTTTCCCAATAGCTAATATCAAAGCGTCTGCAAGAGTGGCTCTTGTGACTACCCCTTCCAGATCAATACCCAGATGTACAATCGTTTGAGCAATTTGAGGGCGCATACCACTGATAATACATTCTGCTCCCATCAATCCTGCGGCCGTCACTGTTTTAAGTAAATGCTGAGCGACCAGCGTATCCACATTCGGAACGCCCGTAATATCAATAATAGCCACCTCTGCTTCAAAAGTAATAATACTCTGCAACAGATTTTCCATCACAATCTGTGTGCGGTTACTGTCGAGCGTGCCAATCATAGGGAGGGCCACGATCCTATCCCATAATTTGATGACAGGAGAGGATAATTCCAGCATTTCTTCCTGTTGCTGTTTAATGATTTTTTCTCTGACTTTACTGGAGCATTCAATCGTATATAAACCTAATTTATCTAATAAAATGGTAATTTGCCAGATTCCCTTTGCCAACCGATCCATCTCATGTTTAAACTCATTGCTTAATAAGTCAAAAAGAGGTTTTTTCAAAGAAAAAATAAAGGTAGCGATTTCAGAAGGCGAAAAACCCTGCTGGCCACGTTCTTTGGACAAAGCATTTAAAAATGATCGTATTTCTTGCCACGCAGGGGATTCAATTTCATCAACATTCCCTTCAACCTGCTTTAAAGAAAAATTTAATAATTTTAGAAATTCTGTACATTCTTTCTTAAGGTCGTCTTCTGTTATCATCATACGGCCTTTCATCATTAAGCGTTGTTCATTTATCCAAGCGTTTAATAAGTTGGTTTCATTATTAGTAAGAATATGCATTAAATCCGACATAGTAAGCTCCTAAAAATTTGATAATGATGCTTTGTGTTAAAAAATAGTAAGAGGCGATCTATTTAATGTATCTATAGTAGAGTATAGTATTTCCGTATGAATTTTACCGCGAATTACTCGAAACTTCTTCTGTCTCTTAGCATTCATAGCATAGGCGATGTGGCTCATGCAAGGCAACGCGCGAGACAGATTGCAAGTCTACTTGGATTTGATATACAAAAGCAAATTCATATTGCAACAGCCGTTTCAGAAATTGCCCGCAATGCTTGCATGCATGCTCAAAATGGAAGTGTGGAGTATTTTATCCGTTTTGATGAAGAATTTTTTTTTTAAAAATAATTGTTTTGGATGAAGGTCCTGGCATCAAAGAACTGGAGGCTATTCTAGCGGACACTTCCAGTGCTGGAAAAGTAAAAGCTTTTGGAATCAGGGGTACGAAAAATCTGGTAGATAATTTTAAAATTGTGACGAGTTCTGAGAGAGGAACGCAGGTTTTGATGGAAATGCGTTTCTCATCTGACATGACAGCCATTACAACCAAAAAAATAGCGGATATTGCGAATGCCCTTGTAAAATATCAGCCAACAGACGCATCGCGTGAAGCGCAGCAGCAAAATAAAGAGCTGCTCCACGCGTTAGAACTGTTAAAAGAGGCGCATGAAAAACTGGATCAGCGTGTAGAGGAACGTACCCACGAACTCACCTCTTCCAACAAGAAGTTAGAAAAAGAAATTGAGGAACATGTTTTATCCAAACATTTATTACAAAATGTATCGGAACGTTTAAATCTGGCATTGCACGCCTCACACGCGGGCACATGGAGTTATAAGGTAAAAGAAGATCATTTTATTATAGGGGATGATTATATGAGTCAGTTACTTGAGATAAATAATCAAGCCCCCATTTATTCTCACGATGATTTTTTAAATCGGGTACACGAAGAGGATAGAGAACGAGTCAAAAATGAAATGGAAGAAGTGGTCGGTCGAAAAAAGGATTACGACTGCGACTACCGGATACGTTTACGAGATAATACGATTCGCTTTTTAAGTGCGCGTGGAAAAATATATTCTAATACCTCTAACGCCGATGTATTAGTGACAGGTATTTGCTGGGACATTACTCAACGTAAGCAGATGGAGGCTTGGTTTTATCAGCACGCCCAAGAACTCAGCAAGGTAGAAAGAATCAATACGATGGGAGAAATGGCATCGACTTTGGCGCATGAACTAAACCAGCCGTTAGCAGCCATTTCTAGTTATATAGAAGGTTGCATCAGACGTTTGGGAACAAAAAATTTTGATATGAATGCGATCGTAGCGGTGCTAGGCGACACTGTTAGCCAGGTTGAACGAGCGGGAGAAATTATCCATCGGATGAAAAATTTTATCCGTCATGGAACCCTGATTTATGAATGGGTGGATATCAATCTGTTAATTGAAGAAACGATCAGGCTTGTAGGACAGGAAATCTCCGGCTATTCCACTCAAATTAAAATAGTCCATGAAAAAAATAGTGACCTCTCAGCAATAACAGTGGACAGGATCCAAATTCAGCAAGTCATTTTTAATCTTCTGCGAAATGCTGCCCAGGCACTTGATCAGAATAAAATTTCTTTTCCTTTTATTTTTATTAAAACAGAGAGGGTGGATGGCCAGTTTATTAAAGTGGCGGTAATAGATAATGGACGGGGTGTATTGAAAGAACACGAAACTCGATTATTTGAGCCTTATTTCACGACCAAAAAAAATGGGGTAGGGATCGGGCTTGCCATTTGCCGCACTATCATTGAAGCCCATCGAGGGCATCTTTTTTTCCTACCGGTTATCACAGGTGGTGCGGAATTTTATTTTATTCTTCCTATCAATGAAGGCGAAAAAATATGACAACAACTCCAATGATTTATATCGTAGACGATGATATAGCGCTTTGTAAATCGCTACAATGGTTGCTGGAATCAACCGGGTATCAGGTAAAAATATATCATATGGCTGAAGACTATTTAAAAAACTTTCATGCCGCCCTGCGCGGATGTCTCATTCTGGATATCCGCATGCCCGGCATGAGCGGACTTGAACTACAAACTTCTCTCGCATCTGCTTATAATCGTATGCCCATTATTATTTTAACAGGTCACGGCGATATTCCCATTGCAGTGAATGCCATGAAAACAGGTGCGTTTGATGTGATTACCAAACCATTTAACGCACAACACCTAGTGAACTGTGTCGAACGAGCTATGGCGCAAGATGCTCGTCATACTAAAGAACACTTTAATGCTGATCATTTTCTCAAACGTCTGCCTAGCCTCTCACTCAGAGAAAAACAGATCTTAGACTATATAGTGGCAGGAAAATTAAACAAACAGATTGCAGCAGAATTAGGGATTGCTGTCAAAACAGTGGAATTGCATCGCTCTCATCTGATGCATAAACTCGCAGTCAAGTCCCTCGCAGAAGTGATTAAATTATATTGTCTTCATTTTCTACCGGTTTCTACCTAAGTTAAAAGAATCCATTTTTTAAATGACTTTATGCTTTACCAGCCGATTTTAGGGATAACCCTATTGGCTAGGGTATCTCCATATTTTCCTCCTGAATTTAATCCCGTATAAATACGAGTATCTTAAACTTTAATTTTATAAGAACAAGAGGAGAAAAATCATGTTTTCTACAACACATAAGATCAAAGAGTATCTTACCCCTTCCTTCAAAAAAAGAAAAATTTCGGGAGAAGGAGTTCTGGATGAAGAGGAAAAAACCCCTTATGAACTCTTAGAGAATACTTTTCAGGAAGAAGAGGGTCATGAAGAAGAGAAAGACATCCCTCATGAGTCATCCAGTTATCATTTTCAGCTTAAAATGTTTCAGAATGGTGATGCGCCTATTGCGTACAAAGAAAATTTTGTGAATGGAAAAGCCAATCCATTCGATCTGACCTACAAGATCATGCAAAAACGGGAACAGGCTCTCCGTCCTGACAAAAACCATCGCGTGCTAGAATGCCATCATCGGGTGCGTGAATCTAAAAATTATAAGGGACTTTCGTTAGAAAAAAGCCCTGAAGGAAAATGGGTTATCAAAGATAATATGAATAACCAGCTCTTTGAACCCGAGGCGGGCGTTCCTTACATATTTGTCACGATGCCGAGTGGCACTATCCGGATCAGTACCCGTGGCGAAAATGGACATGTCACCCTGTCGGGCATTGCACGCTATGTAAGATATGCGGGAGAAGTCATTTTTGATAAAAACCAGAAAATTGTTTTATGGAACAATGCCTCTTATTCTTATTCTCCTTCGCCATTTTTAGCGTTTCAGGCTAATTTCCAGGAAGGAACGCGCTTTTTTTCAAAAAAAATTGATCGAAACGATCCTGAGTTAGAAATTGCACCCGCTTTTTTAAAGAAACACTAAAAAATAACATCAATTGTGTGTGTTTGTGGGTAGGCCATAAAAAAATTTTACACTGATTTGCATGAATTAAGTTAGGGTTTTATGAACAACTAACGTAATATGAGTCCCTGTTAATAACGAGTTCAGTACTATATAAAAACCATGCATAAAATAATTATTAGTGATCATGCGCATGTCGGAGAAGCAAGAAGGTTTGCCACCCTCCTTGCAGGTGACGCGGGTTTTGACACCAGTGAAATCGCAAAAATTGCTATCATTGTGACAGAAGCGGCCATGAATATCATCAAACATGCCAACGGAGAAGGGGAGATTTTGCTTGAAGTCTTTCAAGATAGCTTTAAATCGGAATTGCAAGTATATGCCATTGATCAGGGTCCGGGGGTTTCAAATATGGGTATATGCTTTGAGGATGGTTATTCGACAGCCAATACGCCTGGAACAGGACTCGGCGCTATTAAACGGCTGGCCTCCCAATTTGAATTTTATTCTTCTCTGGGTCAAGGAACTCTATTATGGGCAAAAATAGAAAAGAATGTCCCGATCAAAAAAAATGCTCTAATAAACTTGAAATCCCCTGGTTTGTTTGAATGGGGTGTTATCTGCATACCCGTTGCACAGGAAGAAGTATCAGGCGATGCGTGGTCAACTTACACGATGGCTGACAATACCCAATTATTCATGCTAGCCGATGGATTAGGGCATGGACCCGATGCCCATCTTGCAGCGAGCGAAGCGGTGAGGATATTCAATGAAAGGGGGGACGCGTCACTGATTGACATTCTCCTGGCGCAGCATGCGGCCCTTAAAAAAACACGAGGAGCTGCCATAGCCATTATTAAAATTGATCCTTTCCGTCAGGAAGCCTCGTACCTGGGGGTAGGGAACATCTCAGGGACTATTCTGACGCCGCACAAAAATTATAGCATGTTGTCTTATAACGGAATTATCGGCCACCAATTTCGGACAGTCCATGAAATGAAATACCCTTTTAATAACAAGTCAATTTTAGTCATGCACAGTGATGGGTTATCTAACCAATGGGAAAAAATATACTCAGTAGAATTATCTCGTCAATCCCCTGCGACTACCGCAGGTCTATTATACCGAGGCTTTAAGCGCAAAAGAGACGATGTCTGTGTGTTAGTGGCTAAAGTAAAACCGATCACCGAATGAAATGCGAGGTAGGATTTTAACGGAGAGGAGAAGATAAATGAGTTTTAAAAAAACGTTGTTTCTTTTGTTAGTGATAAGTGAGCGGACAAAAAAATTTATAGACAGTCCAAAGTCAACCCTAAAGGCTTTCAAGAAACTGAAAGGTAACCTTTAGGGACGTTTTCAGTGAAACATATTTTTACTCTTAATGACTGCCTTTCTGAAGCATCTACATGAGACTACATTTATTTCTATCGCTTTTTACTGCGAGGGTAACACCCATCGCTAGAGCTCCGATGGTTGCAACCGCTAACCCTACATTTCTTTTGTTCCAAAAAGAAGTCACGTCTTTTGACTTTTCTTTCTTTTTGATTTCAGTGCTTACTAATGCCGTTTCTTGTTCTTCTTTCGCGTCTGCCGGTAAAATAGTGAAGGATGAGCTTACTCCTCGGAATAGTCCAAGCGGGGACGGAATCGCAGCGGGTGGGAATGTAAAAACGGTTGTGACTGCGACAGGTGATGCAGAAGGTACATAATGGGCGATTGTTTCTAATAGCTTTTCTTTATCATAAGGCTTTGTGAGGTACGCATCCATGCCAACGTCTAGCGCTTCTTGTTGATGTTCGAGACGTGCATTACCAGAGAGACCAATAATCGGTGTCGGGGGACATAAAGACACCTGCTCTTTTTGACGGATAGCTTCGGTCGCTTCAAGTCCATTCTTGACGGGCATTTCAATATCCATAAAAATTAAATCAATGGGTATTTTATCGTGTAGCTCAAGGGCTTCTTGGCCATTGTTAGCCACATGACAGATATGGCCAGCTTGTTGTAATTGTCTGACTAGAATTTTCTGATTAATGAGGCTATCTTCGGCAATTAAAATGTTCAAACGCCTACCTATGCGCGGATTTAATTTCTTAGAGCTGAGAGGAGCGACAGGCGCAGATTTTGCGTCTTCTTGAAGTCGAGGCGCTGGCGCGAGTTTAATCGTAAAACTAAATTGAGTCCCTTTCCATTTTTTGCTTTCTACTTCAATTGTCCCCTCCATCAGTTCAATTAAGTTTTTGCTAATCACTAATCCTAAGCCAGACCCCCCATGCTCTGTCGAAATTTTTGGGTTGGCTTGTGCAAAGCGGTTAAACAGTTTATTTTGCTCTTCTTCGCTCATCCCGATCCCCGTATCTTTTACCGTAAATCGAAGGACCGTATGCGTACGAGTGTCTTCCAGAATGGAGAGGCTAACAGTCACCTCCCCCGTCTCCAATGTAAATTTGAGGGCGTTGGATAATAAATTGAGTAATACCTGCGTCAAACGGTTCGGATCACCTATCACCTTGATTTGAGTAGGCGGTAAATTCAACTGAAGACGGATCTGTTTTTGATGAGCTTGTGTTTCCACCATACCAACAGTGTCGCTGACTAACTTACTGAGATCAAAATCAATGAGATTAAGTTCGACTTTTCCGGCTTCAAGCTTCGACAAATTCAACACATCATCGGTGATCACTTTTTGGTAACGCGCACATTTATCAATGGCCTCGAGTGATTCTCTGTCAGCTTCAAGCTGATGGAGAATTTTATCTCGAAGAGTGTCTGTCAGCTCCAGAGGCGATGCGCCTCGGATCATTTTTTCCATTGCATCGCTGCTTGATTGAAGGAGGCCCACATTACCGTAAATGCCATTCAAAGGATTACGTAGCTCATGGCACATGGTGTCAATAAATTGTTCTTGGCTTCTGCGGTGCTTTTCAGCGGCCTCTGCTAGTTTCCTCTGGTGCTCTTCCGTTTGTCTGATAGACGCTATTCGTGTTTCTTCTAATTCTTTGAGTTCCGTGATATCTGTCAATGAACCCACATAACCTTTGACTTCATGGTTAACTCGTTCAGCCGTAAGTTGTGCCAATATCCAATATTCTTTGCGATGTGCTCCGAAAAAACGAAACTCTATTTGGCAACTACCTGTCTCCTGACAGCGTTCCCAAGCCTGCAGAACAGAAGGCTGATCAGCAGGTTGAGGTAATTTAAACCAGAGTTGATCTTTAGCTTCCTTCTGCTCAATCCCTGTCATCGTTTGCCAATAGGGATTGGTATAGAGACAGTGACCTTCCAAGTCGGTATGAAAGATGCCTACGGGCAAGATGGAGGCGAGCGTGCTATACCGTTCATGGCTTATTCTTAATGCTTCTTCTTTCCTCTTAATATCTCGACTATGGTTATAAAGCTCAGCCTCCATTTGTTCGGTGCGCGCTTTTAAGGCGTCTGCACGCCTGTGTTGTTCCATCTCGTGTTGTTTAAGGTGGATGAAATCCGTGACATCTTCTACCCGATGAATAATAAAATCTACCGTACCCGTTTTTCCAAACACCGGTGTGTTAATGGGACTCCAATAGCGCTCTTCAAATTCGCTGCCTTCTGCTTTTGGACGACGAATATCATATTTTTGGATAGGCATCGTGTCAACGGCGCTTCTTTCTACCACTTGTTGCAATGAGCGATGCAAATTGGGCATTCCATCTGCTTTAGGATCAGAAGGATTAGCAGGAAATATTTCAAATAGACCCTTGCCAAGAATCAGCTCTCGTTGTGTCATGGTGGCTTTTAGATACGCCTCATTCACGGCAACAATCGTAAATTCTGGATCAGGTTTTAAAATCAGATAGGGGCCGGGTGTGGATTCAAATAAAACTTGGAAATTAGGTAAGTCTTCATTCTGAGTCTCTCCGCTCATCGCCGATGAATTAGAAGAACCCGGACCTCCGAACGTAGCGGATACAGCGGTTTTTGCAACTACCAGCGTTTTAATCTCAAATGTGATCGACTCTCTGTTATCTTCTATCGCTGGTGGCATAAAAGTAGTGATCTGAGTTAATCCTTCAGGACAGGCTTCTGCTTTTGGGAAAATGGCTTCGGCGTCTCTATCATTTACTCGTACTCGAGATAAGTTGAGGCTAGGGGTAGAAAGAGGGTTTTCAGAAAAATCTGTCTGTCGTAACATACGCGACCTCTTCTCGTATTTATTATTGCTACTTTTTATCCCTATTCTCCTCTTTTAACTTCGGTGGTTCAAGCAGAGAGTGCCGCGAATTTTTTGGGCCACTCCAGAGCGGAGAATTGTTTCGCAAATTTTCTTTTATAGCAATCTTGTCTTGACGCACTAGAGCTATTTTCAGAAAAGTGATAGGAAGGATAAGTTTACCCAATCCCGCGGGTTTGAAACGCCGAGCTTGTATCAAAAGCCGTTTAGTTTAGGGCACTTTTTGATTCAAGGAAAGGGGCGGGCAATACTTTTTTGACGACTTCCTCATACTCCTCTAATGCCGCAAGTTGTGCGTATATTTCTTTTTTTAAAAATGGTTTAGCAATATACTTTTCAATCCCCGCTTCACGTCCTTTTTGTTGGTCTTTCTCAAGCGCGTTGGCTGTAATAGCAATAATAGGTGTTCGTCTTAAGTTTTTTTCTTTTTCTCTTGCGCGAATTTCTTGAGTAGCAGTCAGCCCATCCATGTTAGGCATCACAATGTCCATAAAGATAATATCAAACGTAAACTGATCATACGCGGCTAACGCTTCCAAGCCATCATTCGCAACGTGGCACTGATGGCCCGCAGACTGAAGGATACGGAGAAGCATTTTTTGGTTTATCATGTTGTCCTCAACGATTAATATTCGGCGCTTCCGAATAGGCGAAGAGGCACTGGCAGGTAAAGCAGAAGCGGCCCCTGCAGGCGGAAAAAAAACGCATGAATGCACCATTGCCTGAGAAGGCGAATCCTTTGCAAATTCCGGGTCAGAGGCTCCAGCAGCATCGGCAGCGGAAAAAGGCGACTCTGCTTGTGCAGGCGCTTGAGCGAGGCTGGCTGAAGGTAACGCCACAGGACTTGATGAATCCAATGCAGCTGGCGTGTTAGCAGGGGCGACTGAGGAACGAGGAGAAGAAGGAGATTTTGTCTCTTCTTCAAACGGATCCACCACGGTATTGATTTCACTGTGCAAAGCACGTTTATCTTTTCCCGTGGGATCCAGGGCTTTAGCCACTAATAAGCGGGCCGCTTTACTGCCAGGGATTTCCAACATACCAAACGCATCTTGAAGGCGGCTTAATTCATCCTCGATGGGCTCTTCCATACAAAGCACACGCGGATGCGTATTGACAATCACAGTATTAGCGCCGTAGTCCATCAGTTTAACCGTTTCTAAACATAAGCCTTGCTTTTTTAGGCGGGGTATTTCATCTTCCGTGTCCGTTATTTCCGCAATATAACGGCCTAAGGCTTGACTTTCCGCTAACAGACGACGCGCATCCAGAAGGTTTTCAAAAGCTTTCCCTTCTTGTACGGTATCACTTTCATCATAAACCCCATTAAATAACCCTTCTGCTGAGAGTGGCTCATCACTCAGTAACGTTACAAAGCAGCAGGGGGCAGGGCAAACCCTATAATTACCGTAAATAGTCGGGGGCTCTAACTTATCTCTTGCAATTTCTTCGACCGTTGCTAATTCGACCTCTACCATAAACTGAGAATTATTCATGACATCGCCAGTCTCACCCTGAATCACCAACTGTATAGGTTCGCCTATTTTTTCTTTCACACGTTTAATTCTGCTGGTGGGCTTACGTAATAAATCCAACGAATAATAAATAATATTATTTTGTGACAAATGAAGCGGCTGAAAATTATAAATCAGTAAATATTCTGTTTCTTTATTACAAAAGTGGCCTTCATTTATTTTTGCTTGAACAAAGGCAACAACACGACCCACTTTACCCGCGATGTTATCGGGCACGCGATTGATGCTGGAAGGCCAAGAGCCAAAATAGGATCGTAGATTTTTTGTCTTATTGGCATTCGCCGCAATCAGTGCAAGAAATTCAGTGCTTTTCATAATGAATCCTTGACCCAATTAGAAATGGACAGCTCGCTGGCAAATAACTTACTCGGTAACTTAATAGAATTAAGCCATAGCCGGCTCTCAATCATTTTGGAATTTTACGCGGATGAGAGTGTTTGTCTGTAGGAAATCTGCGTAATTTTCTATTCAGATAATCACGCGGTTTTTAAGATAAAAATTTTAAGTCCTATTAGAGAATCGATTTATTGAAAAATTATTTTTAATAGCGACTTAATTAAAAACATACATCCATTGTCGAGTACCCACTCCCCATTGCTGGAGAGCGGGCCTCTAAGAACGGGGCGTGCAACTTTCATTGCACCCCGCTCAAGCTCGCATAAGGTTGGATAACTCGCAACCCGGCAGATTTCCCCATGTTGGCAATCAGTGATCTGGTTTTCCGTTCTGTTTCTCGCTGCTTAAAATAGTCCGTGTAACGAGGATTGAATGGATTCGCCTCAGCTTTAATTTTCTTATGTCGACGGATATGTGTGTCTGTTGCACGTTTCAGATAAAGTGGTTTTTGTTTTCCATCTGTATCTTTAACATGACAGTGAAAGCGCCAGTTGTCGCCTCTCAGACTTTTGAAATATTTATACATGATCCATCTTCTACCTTTCCGGGGATGTCTTTTTAGACCCCATCGCTTTAAGGCTAGGAAAATTTCGTTGTCGATCATTGAAAACACCTTGGAGGCCACGCTGCTCCTATAGTAATTTGTCCAGCCAGTTATCTTTTCATTTAACTGGTAGATTAATTTATCTGTTGGACGCGCGGTGCTCTTTTTGATGCTGCTTTTTATATCCTTTAGAAATTTGCTGACGCTTTCCTTCGCTGGTTTTGTCAGCAGTTTTCCGTTCGAATATTTTCTAATATTGAACCCAAGGAAATTAAAGCCTTCATTTATCTGGGTGATTTTGGTTTTCTCTGGAGAGAGAGTTAAACCAACTTCCTTTAAGCTTGCTTGTATGATAGGAATCACTTTTTCCCGCAGGATTGATTCGTTTGCTGCTGTGACGACAAAGTCATCGGCGTAAAAGATCAAATTGATCTTTTCTTTATCCCGATGTTTTTGTTTTACACTAAGCAGTTTGCGTTCTAACCCTGACAAAGCCATAACTGCTATTGTCGGTGAAATGATTCCGCCTTGACATACCCCCCGAGTCGTTGGATATTCTTCTCCATTTTCCATGAAGCCGGCTGTTAGAAATTTCTTCAGGATTATTTTATCCATCGGAATGTTCTGTATTAGCCAATCATGGTCTATTTGCGAAAAACAATCCTTTATATCTCCTTCCAGAATCCATGTTGCTGATTTCTTTTTTGCTAAAGAAATAAAGCACTGAGCTATGGCATCATGAGTTGACCGTTTCGGTCTGAAGCCATAGGAATTTGGATCTGCTCTTTCCTCTGCAATGGGTAATAGCGCTGTAAGCCATAGAGCTTGCATACAGCGATCTTTCATTGTTGGGATTGAAAGGGGGCGCAATTTCCCAGATTTTTTCAAAATGTGTATTCGTCTTAATGGAGATGGAGTGTAGCTTCTCCGTTTTAGTTCGAATACCATTTGCATCTTTTGTTTCGGTGTGTTGAGCAGCAAACCATCCACGCCTGCTGTTCTTTTGCCAGTGTTACTAGTGACTCGTTTTACTGCTAAGCATTTAGCGTAAAATGAGGAGGTCAGTAGTCGTTGCAATGCTTTTATTTTGCCGCGCCTACCTTCTCTTTCTGCCTTGGCAATACGCATCTGGAGCCGTAATACGTGTGTTTTCGCTTTTGACCAGAATAATGATTTCCAGTTTGTGCGCTTCGTTGAGGAGGCACCAGTAGTGTTAGCTATTGTCATTTGCGTTTCCTCATTAATTCGGTTCTCCACACTTTCTCGCCATTTTGAACCCATCCGAAGTAGGCACGTTTTCACATCGCATGGTTATCATGCGTATCTGATTCATTGCAAATCAGCGTTCGCTTGCTCGGATATCCTATGTCTGCATAGCATCAGCATCCCTTACGGTTTGCCTGCCGCCGCTGTCGCCAACGGCGCTCTACAGATTTACCACGTTCCGCCGTAAGAGCACGTGGACTTAGCCGCCCGCTATAGACCGGGAGAGTTATTGGCGGTGAGAAGTGTTACCCGCGAGCTTCTCCTCTCTCCTTACCACGGTTTCAGCCGTTTTCCATGGTTCTGCATTACGGTCTTTCAACGCAGGTTCAGATGTCTTCGGCATATCCACTATCTCGCGCTTGCCCAGTCTACGGTTACCAGGAGGGCCCGCTACTCGCGTTTTGGATCCCGCGTTTTCACGCTTCGCTGCTTTGTCCGATCCGCTCTTTATTCAGGATCGTAGATTCATCCAGCCGCATGGATGGTGATGTCATCACTTCCTGTAGAGCATCACAGCTCTTACTGGCGACATCGTGTCGCACCGGGTCTTGCAGACTAACCGCCAAAAGTGGTCAATCTGGATTAAGCCACCTTCCAAATGCGGTGTTTTAGAGGTATTTCAAGCCACTTTGCCATTTCTTCTATGTCAATAAACCCGTTACTTTTTTTAAAGCTATACCGACCTGTAAACAGGACATGAACCCAAGCAATAGGTGAAATTCTAGAAAACTCGTCAATCACTTCTGGTGTAACGCCTTCCTCCATCATTTTTTCATAAACGGTATTTAAAATAATACTGTTATAATCAATAATACAATTGGCGATCAGTCTCGCTGCATGAGCGCTGATGCGATTATCAACGACTCTTTTGCCTTTAAAAATACCTTGATACACTTTCCTGATAAATCCTTGCAGCTGATGATAGGACTCTGTTCTATTCCGCGCAGTACGTAGCGCTTTTCTGAGGGGCATACCATTAATTAAATTTAATAGGTGTGTGCTTTTAAATAATTTATTGTACTCAAACAAGGCTGCTTTAAGTCTCGCATAGCGCGCGTGTGAGTTGAGTTTTCTAATAATATGGCTTTGGGTATTTTCTTGCATAATTAAAGAAAGTAACACCCGTAACACACCTCTCTTCTGCGATTTAATTCTTTCTACATTGAGGGTGTTTTTAGGTTTCAAAATACCTGTATAATGAGCAACGGGTTTTACAGAATATAAGTCGTCCGCCGCTTCTCTTACATTTTTAATGCTGGGCACATACTCTACATCTATTGCGTCTAATGCCACAAAATTGAGTTGGTTAAGAGAGTGATTGTCTCCCGTCACCATGTCAATTTCAATATCAGTTTTATTACCATAGATCATATCAAAAAGAGCATGTCCTTCATATTCATTAAGCCCCATATTTTTAGCATTTACAGCCACAAAATTTGCAATCAAGGTATACAAAGATATTCCGCGCCCACGACCAAAATATTTCTTTGAATATCTGGACTGGATAGTATTATCACTGGTAGAAAATTTTTGTCCGTCTGCATCCGCTAATAGTTTATCATCGAGGAAGTGAATGTATGTAGTTGCTTGTCCTATCATTCGCTGCACATAAAGTACTGATACGAATAAAATCCTCGCGCGTTGATCGCAAAAGATTAAAATTGAGATCGGACATCTCGGCCATTTTCAATTCGCCTCCACCAAATGCTTCTGACATGAGGCACCCATTGAGCGCTAATGTCACAGGCTTCTTTCTTTTGACATAGCGATCTTTCAGATGAGTAAAACTCTTCCATAAAGGGATACGCTCGCCCATGAACATAATGACATTGGCTAATTCAGATTGAGGTAAGGTTTTAAAAAAAGTATCTTCAAGAGGTTCGCTGCTATCATAGAGCAGGCTCCATTCCATCTCGCCTGTTTTTGTTTCCTCCATCTTTAATCCTGTATTATATCCTAAGTGAATGTTTTCTGTTGTGACATCCCAGGCCTCGTCCAGTTGCTTAATCGCGTCTTCTAATCTTTCATCACAATAAATGGGTATCTTGGGGTATCCCAATTCAGCAGCGATCTTTTCAACATCATTGACTAATGCGTCATCCACAAGATCTTGGTCAATATCACAATAAGAAATGCTCTCATTGCAACACAGAAACCCTCGATCAATTTGATGACATACTTTTTGATAAACAAAAAATTCAAATAAATAAGGGTCAATAAACCGATCACTTGCCTTTCGTTTTAAATACCGCCTCATGCGTTTTGGAACCGTTATTCCAAACTCATCTGCTAATTTGAACTGAGACGGATTTTTTCCACGTCCATAATGCGATTTTAGTAAATGGATCAGATCCATGAGCTTGCTGTTTTTTTTGTAATGTGAAAATTCTATTGCCAGTAAAATAGGCCGCAAGTAGAGCGAAAACAGACGTGATGATTTTAAATAAAATTCCCATTTTGAAGCGGTTTTATCAAAGGTATTGCCTTTTAGAAACAGTGCTAAAGCAGAGAATTGTTCTTTAGGCAAAATGCTATAGGCTATCTGGTTTAATTCTTCATGACTCAATCCTTTATCACGAACTGGGAACCATTCCAGAAATTGCGCTAACTTAGGAAATTCCACCACTAACGCTGCGCTGTGTTCCATCATTTTGACCTCTGCATAAGATTTACCTGCTTCTAAAAGCATATGGGTGTGGTAAACAAAGCTGGTGATAAGATTGTCCATGATTTTTTGATAACAATGGTAGATGAAACACAGCGCATGAAAAAACTGTTGCGGTTTGCTGAGTCGCCTGAGTCGAAAAGCTGCATACTGCTCAACTATATCCGCACAATAGCGAATGGCATTTTTAGATAATTTAAGTGTAGGCAGAAATTTTTTTGCAAATTCATATAAATCAGCAAGGCTCTCTGCTTTATCTATTTCAGTTCTTACGGCTGTATAGTTAAAATCCTTTTGATCGCCACGTATGATATTCAGTGGACTCTCATTACCCTCGCGATTAATCAATACAGAAAGAAGCTGTTGCTTGTGATCGGGTATAGATGAAATCAATTGATTAATCCGCTTCTCTTCAGCAGCATAGGCTTTAGTAAACAGATTTTGTAATGTTCTGTAGCTGGGGACAACGATTTGTTGGCGGTCAAAATAGCTTAATAATTGGCGTAAGGCACTATGACTTTTAGGATAGTATCGAAGAAGTTCACTAATATAAAGTTCAATGGAGTGTTGATAGAGAGGCGACCAGTCTCTGTAATCAAGCAACTGAAGAATAGTGCGTTTCTGCTCGCTAATAGAATGACGAGAAGGTTGTCCTGCTAAAGCGATTTCTTTACTTTTAACGAAATGAAAAAGAATATACTCTACATCAGCGGGAATATCTTCAAAGACAAAATCAAAAAACCGATGCTTCGCTTTAAAATACCCTAACTGCAAAATGAAATAAACACGCGTTTTAAAATTTGAATAAAGATTTAAAGCACGAGACTCCTCTTCACTTTCAATCGTGAAATAAAGTTTTCTCTCTTTCTCATTAAAATGTGGGAGAGCGTAAAGTTCTGTGATCTCTGTTTTAGATAATAAATCAATATGCTCGGTCATAGTGTGACTAACCAGAGTAAGTTCAATAAAACGCTCCGGGCTGTTGAAAAACCTTATATTTTTTAGACAGATGAATTAATATAAGTTATAAAATAATAATATTTTTATTAGCTGTTGGCAATAATCTAGGGTTTTTCAACAGCCCGGCTCGTTATTTTAGACTGCATTGATTTTTAAAAAACCCGTATCAAACTGCCTTTTTTCGGTCTAACATACCGGTCATTGTATTGTGAGTCTACTTATTTATTCATCGGGTAAGTAAGCTAGACTGAGCGACGTTCTAACAACAGAAATGATGACAAAATAAAAGAGAAGAGCAGGATGAAAATAGGCTATGCGCGGGCCAGTACACGGGAACAAAATTTGGATATGCAAGTCATTGCGCTTGAGAACGTAAAGTGCGAAAAAATTTATGAAGAAATTGTCAGCGGTGCCAAATCAGAGCGGCCTATATTCGATGCGGTTGTTAAACAGCTACGTGAAGGAGACAGCTTGGTTGTCTGGAAGCTGGATCGCCTTGGCCGATCATTAAAGCATCTCGTTAAGCTTGTTCATACTCTGATGCAACGCAAAATAGGATTGTGCAGTCTTAATGACCCTATTGACACGACCACGTCACAAGGCCGTCTTGTCTTTAACATTTTTGCCTCTTTAGCTGAATTTGAGCGTGACATCATCTGCGAAAGAACACAAGCAGGTTTAAGTGCGGCGCGTGCGAGAGGGCGATTAGGTGGCAGGCCACGAGGTATACCGAAAGCGGCGGAAGCCACAGCCATTGCCGCAGAGACACTTTACCGCGAAGGTCAATTATCAGTAATGCAGATAGCAAAAAAACTCAGTATTTCTAAGAACACCCTCTACAAATACTTACGTTATCGAAATGTCGCTATTAGCAGTTATAAACCAGACATTCCCAAAGTCACCGGGCCAATGATAGCGAGTGGGAGTAGGAAAAAGCGCTTGAGAAAATCAGATTGACCACTTTTGGCGGTTAATCTGGATTAAGGAAGATTAAGCAGTTTTGGGGGTTCTTCCAGTGGAGACGAAGATGGAGCAAGAAAATAACATGCCGCTACCTTTAGCGACTTGACCCCCTGCTTTCGGATGGTCTCCTACAAGATAGGCTGGGTCGCCTTTTCTTGGTTGCTCTTTCAGCAACTAGTAAATAAACGCTTCGTGGCGCACTACACAGTTCAAATGACTCTCCCAGCAATTGGCATTCGCCTTTCCTCTGCAAGCAGCAAATGCTTCACATTTAAAATATGTAATATCCAGAGTGAAGCAGGTCTTTCTATAAAGTTAAAATCAGTTCCTTCCTTTAACCCGATTTTTGTTAGTTTGCAAGAAAAGTATTTTTTTCCAGTTAAGGGGATTAATAATCCCCGAAGCTCCCACGTGTCAGGAGAATCTTCTGTAGCTACCCATACTCGTTTCCCTTTTGCTTTAGAGACAATGTTAAAAAATCTATTTAATACATCGTTTATTAACGCATCTTCTGTTTTTTCTTCAGGAGTTCCTGGAATAATAGTACTGGGGCTTACGATCGCTTTAGCAGGCACCGCCAATGCATCTGGGAATAAAGCAGGGGAAGCAGGAAGTTTAAAAATAGGGCTGCTACCCTCCTTTAAGATTTGATCCGCCACACTTGGCCGCGGGCTGGTAACGATTGCCGGCGAGTCAGAGGGAGGAGGGACCCTTACCTTACTTTTCCCTTTCTCTAAAGCGGCTATTTTCTTGAGGACGTCTGTTTTTTTAAATGGCTTGGTAATATAGGCATCTATGCCAGCCGCAAATCCTGCTTCTTGATCACGTTCAAGCGCATTGGCCGTAATAGCAAAAATAGGGGTTCTCGGCAGACCACCTTCTCGTTCTTTTTTACGAATCTCTGTGGTGGCAGTTAGGCCATCCATGTTCGGCATAAGAATATCCATTAAAATCAGATCAAAGGAAGTTTTATCATAAGCAGATAAAGCTTCTATACCATCGTTAGCTAGGCAGCATTGATAACCTGCACTTTTCAAGATGCGTACCAGAATTTTTTGGTTAATGATATTATCATCCACCACTAAAATAGTACGCTTAACAAAAGACTTTATCAGAGCACTAGGATAGGCAACGGGTGTAGCTGGTGTTTCTACTTCCGGTATTGTGTGCAAAGAGAGCGTGCCAAATGGCAGGATAACACTAAACGTAGAGCCTTTTTTCAATTCGCTTTTTACCGTGATATCACCTCCCATAGCACGCGCTATTTGCAAGGCGAGATAAAGCCCAAGTCCCGACCCTCCATACTGGGCTCCGACAGAGGAGCTAGTTTGTGAAAAACGCTCAAAAAGAAGACCTTGCGCCTCGATGCTCAAGCCAATACCCGTATCAATAACATCGATTTTAACCACAGTTTGGTCGGCAGTTACTTCGTGTAGAGTGAGGACAAGCTGTATACTCCCCGTGTCGGTAAATTTGATCGCATTCCCTACTAAATTAATAATGATTTGTTTAAGGCGCGATGGGTCCCCTTTAACCCAGCATTCGCTTTCTATCGATGCTATCAAATTGATCGAAACCTCTTTGGGATTCACTTTAGCCTGCAGCATGCTAATCACTTGTTTTAGCAACTTTTTAAGTTCAAAGGGATTTTTTTCCAGTACTAATTTTTTTTCAGCGATTCTCACAATATCCAAGTTATCATCTAAAATCGATTTTTGATATTCTGCGCAAGAAATCATATCTATAAAAGACTCTTGAATCAGTAGAAAGGAAGCAATGAATTTGTCCGCCAACAGAGGCGTGGTGACGCTGTGCAATTCCTTGATTAACATCTCCACCTGTTTAATTTGCTCTTGGAGAGTCTCCACCAAACCAAAAATACCGCTTAGTGGATTGCGAATTTCATGAGAAAGTTGGGAAATGAATTCAGTTTGGCGCACGCTATAGACGGCAGCCTCCTGAAGACGACCGAAGATATTCACTTGCTGAGCCAATAGAAATTCTTTTTCGATTTGACGTTGATCAGTAATATCCGTACCTACGGCATACTGCCGCTGATGTTTAATATGCGATGTCCATCGAATGGTGCGAAATGAATTATCTTTACAGCGATAATGGTTCTCATAACTATGAATAACCCTTTTGTCTTCTTCTTTTTCTTCTTCTTTTTTCGCCAGAATTTCTTTGTCAACGGGATGTAAAAAACCCACCCCAGGTTTTGCTAATAACTCATCGTTGTTATAGCCAAGAACTCTGGAAAAGGCCGGATTGAAAAACTGTAAAATACCTTTGGTATCGCTGATACACAGAAAGCTTTCCGATAATAAAAAAATAGTGTCCAAATTTTCTTCACTGAATTCAGGGGGTTGCTCCACAGAGAGCGTTAACCTCGTGAGAGTTTTGTTTTTGGCCAACCTCCTTCTACCTGCCTCGCTCACTTTATTATAATTTAAGTTTAATACTCTGAGCGTAGTATTATCGGAAAACGCTAGAGCGGCAGAATCACCAATTCCGTTATAGCTAAGATAAAGCTCCGTGAGAGTCGAGTTTTGGGCTAATATCACACCGCCCGTATCCCCCACCAAATTTGAGCTTAAGGTAAGAGAAGTCAGCACTTTATTCCGAGATAAAGCATAAGCACCTTGAAAACCTATGCGGTTACCTGCAACATCTAAGTGTTCGAGGGTCCTATGGTGTGCTAACGCCACGACCCCTTCATCACGCAATAGGTTATAGGAAAGAATTAATGAGCGAAGTCGCGTATTCTCGGCTAGAGCCTCCGCGCCTCTAGCCGTAATTTGGTTATATCCTAGATTCAGATAAGTCAAAGCGGGGTGCCTAGCTAACGTGATAGCGCTTGGGTCACTCACCTCGTTATAATTGACATCCAGTGCAGTAAGATGAGTATTATGGCTCAACGCAATCAGGCCAGAGGTGTCAATATCATTCCCTCCAATCGACAGCGACTCCAAGCAAGCATTTTCGGCAAAAGCCATAGCGCCTTCTGCTTGGATCTGATTGTCGCCAAGGAAAAGTTTCTTCAAATGGGTATTTTTCGCCAACGCCTGGCCGCCTTTGATCCCAATCTTACAATGCGATAAGGTAAGAGAAATTAAGGTGCAATTTTTAGAAAGAGAAATAGCGCCTTCGTCTCCCACAGGATTACCCGCCAGAGATAGGGACTGCAATGTTTTATTCTCCGCAAATAGACTGGCGGCCGCCGCACCAATCTCGTTACTGGCCAGATCCAGTTCTAAAAGCCGTGTGTTTTCGGCTAAGGGTCTCACAGCGCTAATGTTGCATCCAGATGCGTATAAGACATTAAAATGAAAATGCGGCGCTGCTAACAATTGAGCCCCAATATTACCAATTGGATTATTTGATACATTTAAAATGTTCAGGTGCGTATTTCCTTCCAAGGCTTTTATTAATTCTTTTAATTGAGTCACTGTAAGACCACGGCCACTGAGATCTAACTCGGTAAGTTGTGAGTCATTATGGGCGAGTTGATCAAGTAATTCCTGCGCAAGAGACACGTCTTTGATCTCTATTTCCTCTTTACCTTCTGAGGGGCATGATGTTAAAGACGGGCTGTCAGAGACCTGAGGTAAAGCTGAGGAAGAACTACTAGAAGGTGGAGGAGATAGGAGTCCTGGCAACATGGCATGCCTCTTTTTTTCGTTAGTTTATTATGTTTGGTATTTATTCATTTAGTTACTTATAATTTTACTACCATACTCTCACTGCTTTGAATATTCAACATATGGACGTGTCAGCTTCTCTCGATAATAAAAAATAAAATCGGCAAAGATAATTGCGGTCTCCTGTCCATTTCAGAAGTGGTCTTCCCTATTTTTCTTTATAGTCAGAAGCTGGCTTCACCAGTAAGCCAAGAACCTAAGTGCTGATAATAATTATTTTATTGAACAACATTGATTTTATCTTCAGACAGTAAATGGGAGTGTGCGCTCCTGCGCGCAGAGATAATTGCATCGCAGAATTTTTTTACAGCGCAGTTGACTTCTGACATTAGTGAAGAACACTTCTGAAATTGACATTGGCGAAAGACCGCCTTTGCTGAATAGTCGTCAAATCAAACGCATGATTGAAATGTATGATGAAGAAAAAAATACCGTGGCCGAAATTTGCAAGATTTATGATATTAGCAAGCCTTCTTTTTACAACTATCTCAATAAAAGAAAAAAAGCTTTAGCTGGAGAAATATAAACAAGAAAGCCAAAGCCAAGGATTGTAGTTTGGCACATTACTTCCTTATAGGTCATTTTGACACGAATACTGGCTTCACTGCCATTAAGTTAAGAAATAACAGATTGATTTAAGTCAAAAAATATTTAACCATAGCTATTTTAGATAGGAGGTTTTCACATGAGTTTCAAAAAACTGTGGTCTCTTTTATTAGTCATAAGTTAATGGATAATCAGTTCATACAAAACCATAAATCAAGTCCTAAAAATTTTTCACGAAATAGAAAATTGTCATTTGTTGACGTTTTTGTGTTAATCCTGCGTCATAGCGTGAAATCATTGCAGCTTATTCTCAACGAATTTGTCTTACATAAAAAGAAGAGCTACTCAGTCACTGCCAGTGCATTTACACAAGCAAGGCAAAAACTGAAACATACTGCTTTTATGGAATTAAACAATGACATTGTTTCACGGTATTATCAGGATGGCAAACCGATTAAAACACATTGAGGGTTTAGAGTGCTGGCGTTTGATGGAAGCAAACTTATCTTACCTAAGAGTGGTGAGATGAAACAGAGATTCAGATCGAAACCTATCGGAAATCATACAGGAAAAAAATTGGGTGAGTACTGCTTAGCTACTTTTGAAGCGTGCTATGATGTTTTAAATCAGATAGCCGTAAAATCTGTTCTCGATCCTGGTCTTTGCCATGAACCATATCTCGCAAACGAGATGCTTGATGAGATGACGCAAAACGATTTGTTTGTGTATGATAGAGGGTATGCTTCTTATGAATTTATAACTCAATTAAGTAAAAGAAATTTAAATTATCTTATCCGATGCACTCAAAGTACTTTGAGTGCAGGAAGCAACCTGTTCAAAGAAAATAGTCCTACTGATCCTATTGCTAAAATAATCGTGCCAACGAAGCATGCCAAGAGATTAAGGAAATTAGGATGACCTGCGGAGATTAAGGTTAGATTTATTAAGGTAATATTGCCGTCAGGAGAAGTAGAGGTATTGTTAACATCTCTTTTAGCCCAAGACAAATTTAAAGAAGAAGATTTTCAGCAGCTCTATTTTTTTCGTTGGGGGGTTGAAACATTTTTTTCTAAACTTAAGAGCAGACTAAGCTTAGAGAATTTCACGGGAAAAAGTGTTGAAGTAATTCAACAAGATTTTTGGTCAACGATCTTCATCAGTCATCTTGAAACTAGTATGGTAGAAGATATCAATGAAAATTTTAATAAAGAAAAAGGCAAGCTGAAACAAGCGATTAATAAATCCGTTTCATTGAATGCCATAAAAAATTTAGCCTTTGATATACTTTCATCTGATGAGAACAGAGATGAAGTATTTGAAAAACTCACGCAACTTTTTCTTGTTAATACGCAAGTGATAAGGAAAAATAGAAATAATAGTATGGACCCTGCCATCTTTAACAAGGCTTCATAATGAGCCAGAATGAGGGTTGTAAATTTCATTCACTAATAGACGGAGGATCCACATGAAGAATATTAAAGTAGTAGGTATCGATTTGGCAAAGAATATTTTCCAATTACATGGTTGTGACTCCCAGGGAAAATGCGTGTTACGCAAGAGATTAACACGTGAAAAATTAGTTGAATTTATGGCAAATTCATCGCCTTGTCTTATTGGAATAGAAGCCTGTACAGGCGCGCATCATTGGGCACGGTTATTTAAAAAGATGGGTCACACTGTCAAGATAATGGCGCCTCAGTTTGTAAAGCCTTACGTTCGGTCAAACAAAAATGATCGGAATGATGCGCGTGCTATAGCAGAGGCAGTGACACGACCTGATATGAAATTTGTGCCGATTAAAAATATTGAACAACAAGATATTCTCTTAGTACATCGCGCAAGAGCGTTAGTGATAAAACAAAGAACGGCACAAGCAAACCAAATCAGAGGTTTATTGGCAGAGTATGGCATTATCGTTCCTAAAGGCATTACGCACTTGGATAAACTCCCAGAAATTTTAGAAAATAATAAAGAAAAATTAACTGAAAAATCGGAAGCCATTTTTACAAAGCTCTACAAACAATTTAAATCGTATGATGTTGAAATTGCTGAATACGATAAACAAATAGGCGTCATTGCTAACCAAGATGTGATGTGCAAAGAAATAATGAAAATAAATGGCATAGGTCCTCTAACAGCTTCTGCCGCTGTCGCGACAATTGGTGATGCAAAAGTGTTTAAAAATGGGCGAGAAGTGTCAGCATGGCTGGGGTTAGTGCCTAAGCAACATTCAAGCGGAAATACAATACGACTATCGGGTATTAGTAAACGAGGCGATCGTTATGTTAGAACGCTGCTCGTGCATGGGGCAAGAACTGTTGTTAAAAACTGTGGAAATAAAACGGATGGAAAAAATGTATGGGTAGCGGATAAAAAACAACGCTGCGGTTATAACAAAGCAGCTGTTGCTCTGGCTAATAAAAATGCCCGGATTATTTGGGCGATACTTGCGAGTGGCGAATGTTATCGTATGTCTCCAGAAGGAGTAGTCGCATGAAGAATAATTTTTATGTGGTAAGTGTTATGGATTGTCAACGCTCCGAGGAATAGTGGAAAATATATTCATTGGAGCGTTGGCGCCCGTAGAAAAACGTAGATAAGTTGTAATGATAACCAGTTCTGGAGGCTGCTTAAGGTAAATTAAAATTGATAGCAAAATAGGTAAGACCAGCTCTTTCAAAACCTAGCGAGGACATGGGCTATAATAGGCCGCAGAAATGATGAGGAGAAAGAGCGCAGATACTATCAGGGTCCGAGTGAACGTATATCACTCAACCAGAGACCGAATACATGACTGCATCTCAACCTTTATTTTGCTAACAATCAAATTTATCTCTTGCATCCAGGGCAGGGTCCATACATGTCCTCCCTGAGAGAGCCAGTATTATAAAACTACTGGCCTTTTATTTACCACCTTTTTTCGTTAAGCCATCCTGGATTAAACTGACTCCAAGGCGATTTATGTTTAGTCTTGCTAGCATTCTTGCTTCGCATCCTAGGATCATATCCTGTTTTTATACGTGTTTCTTTAGGCTGAGGATCTATTTCTCCATAAGCTAATTTGTTATCGCTAAACCATAACGATAAGGAGCCATCTAAATGTTGCCGAACAGTGATAGATTGTTTTGCTTTTAAAGTCATCCGCGTACTCCTTTGAATTGGGTAGCACCTCTTATCAAATCGGATCGTCCAATCATTTTGAACCTGCCGTATATACTCCCAACAAAAAATTTGTTTTAAATCGCCAAATAGCTTTGCGTCTCGATGTGCATTTTCCTCACGGCCAGGCATTTTAGCAAATTTTTTATTGATATGATTTAGAAAATTATTCTTTAATAACTCGTTGGCTCCAGGCATATCTTTGATATTTTTTAACTGCAATTCCTTCACAAAACGATCTTGAAAGACAGCATGTTTTCTCTCCACACGTCCTTTGGCTTGAGGTAAATACGCTTTAATAATTTTAATACCTCACTTGGCGCATGCTTTGCTAAAATGGGTAAACACTGCGGTGGAACCATTTTCTAAATCGTTGTGCTTAAATGTCTTGGGTGAGACATATACTGTTTTTAAGTCAATGTAAATCGATTGGGGAACACCGTAGCGCTCTATCCTATTAGGCGACAATTCAGATTGCCGGTTAAACGGTATTAAATACCCGGGAAATCACTTCTCAAGAGGAGGTAGAAATGCCCGGGGTCTGGATAACGAAACGACAGGTAGAATTATATATGCAATTAAGAAAAGAAGGTTTAACTCAAATAGCATCAGCAGCTAAGGCAGGAATGAGTGAGAGAAGGGGTCGCACTATTGAAAAGGGATTGAGGCAAGCGCCAAGACAATCAAGAAGCATCGTTAGGACAAGGCCTGACCCATTAGTCGGCGTATGGGAAAGCGAACTGGTTCCGATGCTTGAAAAATTGCCCCTGCTACAACCCATTACCCTGTTAGAGTATTTGCAAGATAAATATGTGGATGATAAGGGCAATCCGATTTATCCAGATAGCTTGCTTAGAACTCTACAACGACGTATTAAACTCTGGAAAGCAATGTATGGGCCTCAAAGGAAGTGATGTTCCGGCAAGAGCATGTGCCGGGACGCTTAGGACTATCGGATTTTACAAAGCTTAAAAAAGTGGGGATCACTCTTCAAGGGAAACCCCTTGATCATTTACTCTATCACTTTCGTTTGGCTTTTAGTCACTGGAGCCATATGAAAGTGATTTTAGGAGGAGAATCTTATGCTGCCTTGGCGGAAGGGTTGCAAGAAGGCTTATGGCGTTTAGGGGGGGTTCCTCTCGAGCATCGAACAGATAGCTCATCCTGCGCATTTAAAAATATGGCACAAGAATCTAAAGAGGATTTAACAGCGCGTTATGAGCAGTTGTGTGACTATTATCAAATGAAACCAACTCGAAATAACCAAGGAGCCAAGCATGAAAATGGCAGCGTTGAATCGTCCCATGGACATATTAAACGAAGGATAAAACAAGCGCTTTTATTAAGAGGGAGCTGTGATTTTAAATCTGTTGAATCCTACCAGGATTTTATAGACACCGTGGTGAATCAACACAATCGGCGCAATGTAAAAGCGATGATGGTTGAGCATGATAAGCTTCAACCTTTACCTACACAAAAAACAATAGACTATACGGAGATATGTGCAACGGTGAGTTCTTCCAGCACCATCGATGTGCATCGGGTAACCTACACAGTGCCCTCTCAATTGCAAAATGAAGTACTTCGAGTACGTTTATACCACGACCGTTTAGAGTGTTATTTGGGTGTGAAAAAGGTCTGTCAATTGTCGCGTGTGTATCCGACGAGTCGATCGACGCGAGCACGACAAATCAATTATCGTCATGTGATTCATAGCTGAGTGAGAAAGCCACAAGCATTTCGTTATTCCAGACTTCGCGATGACTTGCTTCCCTCCCTCACCTATCATCAAATTTGGCAACTTATCAATCAAAAAATGGAATCCAGGTTAGCCTGTCAATTGATTGTCGGCCTCTTACATTTAGCTGCTACAGAAAATTGTGAAGTAGGATTAGGCGAAGCTGTCATGGATAAAATTTTAAAAAACCAACCCTTAAGATTGGCAGACTTTCAAAACCAATTTAAAAAAAATACCCTGCCTCCACTCCTTTCAATCATTCAGCACGATCTGAGAAGTTATGACGAATTATGTAAACCGCAGAAGGAGAGCGTCTATGATTAATTCAGCCACATTACCCTTATTATTAAAACAACTGGGATTGCCAATGATGTATCGGCATTATGAAGAAAAAGCAGAAGAAGCCGCTGAAAGGCATTGGTCCTATACGGATTATTTAAGCGCCCTAAGCCATTGAGAAGTGTCGTCACGGCGACAAAAACGTATTCAGCGTCACATCCAGGAGTCAAAACTCCCGCCGAGGAAAACAGTAGATACGTTTGATTTTAAAGCGGCTAAATCCATTAATGCCGCACAAATTCAAGCGCTCGCCGAAAATAATTCCTGGGTAAAACAAGCGAATAATTTAGTCATCTTTGGCCCTTCAGGTGTTGGCAAGACTCACCTGGCTTGTGCGATTGGATATAGGATAATTGAACAAGGTAGCCGTGTTCTTTTTACCTCAACCACGAAACTTGTCCAAAGATTACAAAAAGCGAAATCCGAATATAAGTTACATGACCAGTTATTAAAACTCGCACAGTTTCCTTTAATCATTTTAGATGATATTGGGTATGTCAAAAAATCTGAAATGGAAACGAGTGTCTTATTTGAATTAATTGCCGATCGGTATGAAACCAACAGTTTAATTATTACGTCTAA
The DNA here is from genome assembly GCA_041690995.1 of Gammaproteobacteria bacterium. Lineage (GTDB taxonomy): Bacteria > Pseudomonadota > Gammaproteobacteria > DSM-16500 > DSM-16500 > UBA4722. The sequence continues at coordinate 37,583 of JBEPVM010000007.1, forward strand.
CCAAGCCTTTGGTGAATGGGATCAGATTTTCCCTGATAATAGTATGGCCGTCGCTGCAATTGATCGATTGATTCATCATGCAACGATTATTAATATTCAAGAGCAAAGTTATAGAAAGATTGCTTCTAACAACAAGTAGGAGAAAATTTATGAAATGAGATTCAAGCTAAACCGGCAAAGTCAATTGTCGCTGACCGGCAATCTCGCTTGACGTCTAACAGTTTCATGTGAAATACCACATTTCTCTTGGTTTTCTCTCTTGAGCCGCCCTTCAATTTGATAAGGTGACTCACCTGATTTTAATTTCTTATGCACATACTCTCGCAAAGAAATATTTTTTCCTATTTAAACCCCGCTTCTGGCGTTTTAAATACCTCTCTTGTGCCGACTAATTCCAATAAACTCGAGGATCATTGTACTCCTGCACGAAACTATTTCGTTTAATTTCCCTATAAATTGTTGAGGGGTCCACCTTCAGAATACTTGCGATCTTAGATTTCGGATAGCGCTTTTCCAACATGATTCTTAAAAATAGGCGGTCTTGTTCGGTTAAATGATTATATCTTACGCCCATAAACTAGCTCCTTATGCAACTGATCTGCCCAACGTCAAAATTTTCGGGGCATCGGGCTTAAAACCCCAATTAAAGAATAACGCAGCGCAGTTTAGGAAGACCCGTTGGCATCGCTTCTTTTTCATCAGAAGAAATTAATTCTTTAATTACGAGTAACCCAGGATAGTTTGCATTAAATTCTTCTGAAATTCGCTTGCAGCAAGCCGCTGCTTTGTGAGAGTAGCCTAAAGCACGCAGCATTTTTGCCTGTACAAGTAGCGTATGGGGATCAGGCGTCCGCATAATATCAAGGGTTTCGGGCGCTTCTTCTAAAAAAAGCTGGCAATAGGCCCATGCTAGATTAGCACCCCTCCTGCCTTGGGCGCGTAGCAAAATGGCTAAGTTGGCCACCGCATCAATATCATCAGGATGGTTAATTAATAGTTTTTTATAAGTTTCTATTGCTTCCTGTTTTCTGTTAACGCCTGTCAATAAAAGCGCGTACTGATAGAGAGCAGAACGATGCTCTGGATTAACTTTTAATACCCGCAGGTAACTATCAAACGCTTGGGCATGATCCATTAAAATCCCTGCGGTGAGTCCACGTCCCATAAGCGCTTCGATATTAGTTGGATCTTTTTCCAATATAGCGTTATATTGAAGTAGTACAAGCCGCCACTTTTTTTTGAGTGATAAAAAAACTTTATCGTCTGCAATAGTATTTTCTTTTTCTTCTCCTAAAGTACAAGAAGTTTCTGATTTTGCAGGCTTAAAAAAGGAAAAAGTCATCATGATTGCCTCTTCAAGTATTCATGTTTATGGAGTCATACTTTAATTTTTTTGGAAGGGAGACAAAATACTGATTTTCAAGAGTGAATGCTAAGGTTTACCTGAAAGTGTAGGCACTCTCCTGAAGTGTAAAACTTTTGCTGGGAAAATAGGAAGGTTTTACAGACTTTGAGATAATACTAAAGTTTTTGCACTACGCTTATCAAAGCGAGAGAAATATTCCGGCTAATGCTGCGCTATGGCTGCCTGAATGCGCTCAATCAGATGGTTGTTATCAAACGGCTTCATGATAACGTCAAATGCACCTGCCTGCTTGGCTTGCAGTACGAGTTCTTTATCCGCATGGCCACTGATAAAAATAATAGGTAATAGGTTATGACGAGCCTTTAGCTCGGCTTGCAGTTCAAGACCATTCATGATCGGCATAAATATATCAATTAATAAACAGCCCTTGCCTGCACTATAAGTAGGGTATTGATTCAAAAATTCCTTAGGATTGTTGAAAGTCTCACAGGCATACCCTTTAACAGAAAACAAGCTTTTTAAAGCTTTGCACACTGCTTCGTCATCATCAATTATAAAAATAGTGAATATGTTTTTGGTCATAATTGCCTTGTTTAGGTACCAATTATGAGAGTAGCTATTATCATAAGAGAAATTTCATTTTCACTAAATACAGTTTTTCTATAAGGAAGTTAAGGATATCCTTAAAATAATTAAGGATATCCTTAGAGACGGGTCAATAGCAGGTATTTTTTGATTAATTCAGCAATAGTGTTAGTTTGTAACTTGGCCATCGCATGAGAGCGGTGTAATTCTATGGTAGAAATTGAAATACCTAAATCAGCCGCTACTTGTTTGTTAAGTTTACCCTCCATGAGCTGTTCAATGACTTCACGCTCACGGGGAGTCAGCTGATTAAGCTGCTCTTGTGCTTGTTCATCTGGATTTATCGCCTTCGAGCTGCTACTGGCCAGCAGAGCACGTTGAATAAGCTCTACTAATTCTTGGTTATTAAAAGGTTTTAAAAAAAAATGGAACGCGCCCGCTTTCATGGCTCTGACAGCCATGGGCACGTCACCATACCCCGTCATGAGAATAATCGGTAAGGTGTTGTTTAAAGCATGCAGCTTTTCCTGCAAATCTAAACCGCTCATATCCGGTAAGCGAACATCAATTAATAGACAGCCTGATTGTTGAGAGACACTGTCATAGTCAGCTAAAAACGCTTGGGCGGTATGATAAGTTTTAACAGGTAACTGTATCGTGGCAAATAATGCGATGAGCGCCTGACAGATGGCGATATCATCTTCAATCAAAAAGAGTACAGGCTTAATCAAGCGTGTTGACATCGATGCCCTCCTAATCGATGGGTAGGGTAAACTGGACATGGGCCTTTTCTGAATCAGATTGAGCCACTCTCAGTTGACCGCCGTGGGCTTTAATAATGGTACGGCAAATGGTCAGCCCCATGCCCATACCATAAGGCTTGGTAGTAAAATAAGGATCTAACATTTTAGCCATCACTTCTTCTGGTATGCCTGGGCCATTATCTTTGATAGCAATGAGTAACTGCTTTTCGTCAATAAAACAGGACTGAATAGTAATGTCTGCTGACAGTCGATTAGAATCTTGTACCGCTTCTACACTATTGCGCAATAAATTCAATAAAACTTGTTGCAACTGGATTTTATCAAATAATAAAGGTTGTGTTAATTCGACCAGATTAAGCTGGAAGTTAATTTTATAGTCAGGAAATTCATAGCGCACAAGTGCCCTGCTCTCTTCAACCAATTGATTGATATGACATCTTTCTAAATGTAATTTTCTTTTCGACACCAAATCTTTTATTCTGTGCAGGATATCTCCTGCCCGCTTCGATTGCTTGACCGCTTCTTGAATGCTTTCTAAGAGTTGTTCTTTTTGGTAGCGGCCTGTTTCTAAATACTCTAAACACAATTGCGTATAGGTTGAGATAACGGTTAAGGGTTGATTCAGCTCATGCGCAAGAGAGGAAGCCATTTCCGTCATCGAGCTGATTCGTGCCACTCGCGCGAGTTCCAATTGATGCCTCTGAATCCAATCTTCTGCATGTTTACGTTGAGTAATATCCCAACACACATTTAATAGTCGGCTAGCCTTATCGATTTTCTCATCGTAATAAGCACGGCCTCTGGATGAGAGAAGGTGCATACTCTTATCAGGCCAGAGTACCCGGAATTCGAACTCATAAGGAACACGGTGTTCTATAGCGTAAGTAAGCTGTTGCTGTAGCTTTAGCTTATCTGCCACATAAACATACGCAAACAAGTTATCGTAGGTGGTAAGGAAAGTGGAGGGTTCCAAGCCAAACAGCTCATAAGTGCGTTTATCCGCATGTAAAATCGTTGCGGTAAAATCCCATTCCCATATACCCACCATTTGTGCAATATCTAAGGCTAAGTCCAGCCGCTCTTTACTGGCCTGTAAGGCAAGTTCTGCCTGCTTACGTTCGGTCAGGTCGCGTGTTACCTTGCTAAAACCAATAAGTTCGCCTTTGGCATTATGCACGACACTAATAATGACATTGGCCCAAAATTTTGTGCCATCTTTACGTATACGCCAGCCCTCATCTTCAAAACGGCCTTGTGCTTTAGCAAGCACTAACTCTTTTTGTGGATAATGACTCTTTTTAGCCTCCTCCTCATAGAAAAGTGAAAAATGTTGGCCAATAATCTCTTTGGCCGTGTACCCTTTGATCCGCTGGGCACCTAAATTCCAAGTCATGATATAGCCTGCAGGATCTAAGACAAAAATTGCATAATCCCTAATTGATTCAACGCCTTGAAGTAAGATCTGGTAATTTTTATCTAAATAGCGCTTTTCCATTGTTACAGACCCGTTAAATTTTAGCGGCGACAAGACACACTTTTTTCTTCTGCCATATTATAATTTTCTTAATTATAGTTAATACTATCTATCTCAAGCCTACTTAAATCTAACTATAGATCTTCAGAAAAATAACTTGGTTTTTTCTTCTTGATTATTCAATATTATTCAATAAAGTTTTGTATAGTTCGTTCCTCCTTCTTACTTAAATGAATTCAACAAGACATTGAATATCCCATTCAAAAAAGGTGGCATAGGGGCTGTTACGTTTGGAGATAATAAGTGTAACATGAACAGCTTACCAGTTGCGTTTAAGATTTGCATGTGCGACTTTTACATCATTTTAATTTTCAGTAACGCCCATTATCGGAAATAAAAAATAACTCCTATTTTTTTTATTCCATGCCATTCATCATACCCAGAACGCTAAGCACTAAAACACTGGCCGCAGAATCAAAAAGAGGACGACAAAAAATTCCAATTAAGAACAAACTTATTATCATGGCGCCAAAAAGCAGATTCAGAAAGTGACGCTTACCATTTATTTTATTTACTGAATGTTGTTTAGGACTCGAACCGCTCTTAAAAAATAATTCCTTAAATTCATTGCTCATCACGCACCTCGAAATTAAGCTTGAAATTGTACACGAACGTTTAGGCTTGTCTGTAGGAAATCCGCGTAATCTCATATAGGATAATCACGTAGTGGTTAGCATCATAAAATTTTTTAATTCATTCTACGGTTTTATTTTTAAGTGGCTTTTTTAAAAAATAGGGACGATAATCGCGTTTTTAAAATAATAGGTTATGCTATGATGCATCGCTTAATAAAGACAGTCGCTCTGATATGCCCTACGGAAAAAGTGATCTTCCTACCGAAGAGTGATCCACAAAGCACACTTCTTGTATTGAAGTCATTACAACTCAAACTGGATCAGACGTTGAAAAAACAGTACGCCCGAAAATCGCAGGCTTCTTTGGATAAAAAGATCAATAGCGATTCAACAGTTTATCATCAGAGCCGTTTGACGCGATAAAATTTTTTATTTTTTTATTGCTATTTTTGGGATGGCCTATCATAAAAAGACAATGGCACGCAACGTTTAAGGAAAAAGAGAATAAACGACGGTTTTAAAAAATAGAGAATATCAGTCGCTTGCTTTATCGTTTCAATCGCTCTTTATGAATAGAGCGGATCGCTGTATGAATCACCCGAAATCGCACGCTTTACCGCTTATGGATAAAAAAGTCTGTCAGAAATGGCTTCTCTTTTTTGTAAGAAATAAACCCCAATAGAATGGAACAAAACATTAATACAAAAATACAAGCGTATGATTTATTATATAAATAAATTAAATACTCGGGCAAATAGACTGTAAAGCTCATCTCGTTATTGTTATTTCATTCCCCTCTTGTAGAGTAGCGCCTCCCTGGAGGCTTTCTCATTTAAAAAAAGGAGTTGATCATTTAGATAGAGAGGAGATAGAACAATGAATCCGATAAAAGTAGAAATACCCCGCCCGACTCAAACGCCTGTTCCACTCGAGACGATGGATCAATTTAAAAATGCTTGCCTTGATCTCAGACGTTCCATTCACGAGATGTCTGATTCTTCGGTTAAAGCCATGTTGCTTTTTTATATGGATGCTCTCATCTCCCTCGATATTAGCTCTTATGCGGAGGAAGCAAGAAATTACCTCGAACAAATCTGTTCCATTTTAGATCGAGCCTTTGTTAAGCCATGCTTAGAACGCCAATTCATTTATTTGAATGATGTTTTCTTAACGATTTGTAAAGGACATATGACTACGAAAATGGCATATTTCAGACGAGAGCATCAGTAGGCTACTGGATACAGAAGCTATCTTACTACTAGGAGCAACTCACTTGCCCTCTCCTTCTCTACAGTTTCCACTGTAGAGAAGGAGGCTGGAGATCATTTGCCAAAGAGAAAAGAGAAGGGCAGTTCCTTCATTTCGCTGCCCAACCCATCGACTTTTCATCGAAGTCACTCTTATTTTTCAGTCAGCATCTGCGATTGTTTTAATTGACCCATTAATTGTGCGTTTTCTTGGCTCAATCTCCACTTGTCATGAGCTAAGTATTGATTTTGCTCGCTGATTTTTTGTAATTCCGTTTGAACAGCTAAAAACTGCTGGAGGAGTACCGCCTGCTGTGTCTGTAAGTGAAGAAGGACTGCACTGTGTGCCTCTAATTTTTCTTCTGCCTTTTGAGAGTGTGCCTGCCAATACTGCTCGGCATGCGCATGCTGCACCACTTCTTTTTGCGCTTCCTCTAACCGAGATTGGATTGTGTCATTCTGCACCCTCAGTCCGTCATACTGGCTTTGCAGAGCCGTTTTGACAGAGCGCATCTGTTCCAATGACTCATGCAGCAAATTCTTTTCTTGGCCGAGTGTTTTTACTTCGTGTGTCAATTGTTGAATCATGCGCTCTCGCTGGCTTTGCGCTTGTTCATGGCGTTGCTGGTCCAGCAGCCGTTGTTCTCGAGACGCTTCACGGTAATGCTCTAAATTCGTTTGTACCTGGCGGTTTAACCGATGTAACTCGTCTATGTGATCTTGTTTTTCTGGGAGCTGTTTGGACAAGTGATCGCACGTCACCGTGAGTGCCACCTTTCCCTGTTCTAATTGTCTGATACTTTGTTCTAACGCACATTGATCGCTGAGAAGCCTCTCTTTTTCTTGCGTGAGTTCGTCATACTTTTTCTGCCAGGACATGTTCTCTTCTTCTAATTTTTTATTTTTTTCAATAATCATGGCAGTGGCCTGCTCAAATTCGTTTTCCCTAGCGGCTATCTTTTCCTCAGCCTCACGAATCACCTGCGCCCACAGCCCTTTCATCGTCAGCACGATCTCCTCCGGCAGATTTTCTGTCAGGCCCAGTGGCCTGGACTGGTCTTCTTTGAGCTTCCAAGTTTTTAAATGCTGCGCGATCGTGGTGCTACTGCCTGTGTTTGTGAGCATCCGAATGTTTTGAATGGTGGGATTTTTGCCTTGCAGAGTAAGCTGTTCTGCGGCATTCGCCACCTCCTGATAAGTGATCCCTAGCCTTGCCATGGTCTCTTCTTCCCTCTTACTGTATTATTACGTTAATCATAATATAATGTAAAATAGGGTGATCTTCAACCAGAAAGACATTTAGAAATTTTATTTCGATAAGTCTTTGTTATCGCAAGAAGAGGGTTTCCTCGAGCAAAATTGTCCTGTAAAATAAGATAAAAATTTGGCAGGCGGATCATTTGGAAGAAGGAGTCACCGGTGAGCAAAACACTCAGGATACCCACCGGCGAGCCGGTATTATGTCATGAAAACTCGCTGACTTTAATGGCTTTTAACAATCCCTACCTTGTCGCAGCAACCAGTCCGGCTACGCAGCGCGCTTACCAATCGGATGTCCATCATTTTGAAAAATGGGGCGCTACGCTCCCAACAGAGACGGGAACGGTTCTTCTTTATCTGCAAGCCTTTGCGAAAACACTCAATCCGCGCACCTTGTCCCGCCGATTGACAGCCCTCAAAAACTGGCATCTCTACCAGGGGTTCGCGGATCCTACTCAACATCCGTCAGTTAAAAAAACAATCATCGGCATCCTCCGTATTCATGGCAAACCGAAGGCGAAAGCTCCGCCCCTGTTGCCCGAGCATTTACTTAACAGGGTGGCTTCTCTCCGGCAGGAAAAAACCCTGCGTGCCGCGCGCGATAGCGCTTTATTACAACTGGCTTTCTTTGGCGGTTTTAGGCGAAGTAAACTGGTGGCGATTGGCTATGACCATCTCGAATGGAAAGACCAGGGCATCGACATTTTAATACCGCATTCGAAAACAGACCAGACAAATGAAGGCCGTTATTGTGCCATCCCGTATGGCAACGCACAGTTGTGTCCTGTACAAGCGGTCAAACACTGGCTCGATCAGTCTCACATAAAGAACGGGCCACTTTTTCGGCGCATCCATCCCGAAGGCCGTCTGGACCACGCACCTCTGGTGCCTTTATCCGTGAACAATATCCTCAAAAAACGTGCCCGTGAAGCGGGCATTCCAGAAGCAGACCCGTTAAGCAGTCATAGTTTCAGGCGAGGATTCGCCACATCCGCTAGCCGGAATGGTGCATCGCTGCCTGCGATTATGCGCCAAGGCCGGTGGAAAAATATGAATACCGTCATGGAATATATTGAAGCCGCTCAACGTTTTGAAGAAAATGCAGCTGCCCGTGTGCTTGCCCAAATCTCATCGACATAATTCATAACTCCTGCCCTCTGTCTTTCAAGAAATCGTATTGGTACAGGGTGGCAATTGCGAAAGAAGACCAGTGCGTGTATTCTTTATTGCGTTTTCAGTCACAAACTATCCAGGGAGGCGATCACCTCTGCATCACACTTTCTCATTATTGCTGACACAGTAGCTCAAGCGGTCAGCATGGCTATTAACGACAAAGATACCCCAAAGGGAACCGACGACATTGATGAATAAAAAATTTAATCCGGATCAGTATGCATGGAAATCTACACTAGATTACCGTCTGCATAAAGAGTTATATCAAGTAGGCAAAGGTGAGCAAGGGGTTTTAGTATGCCAACCTTACAAAGACGAAATACTGTTACATTGGAAATTTCGTACCCCTGCGCTTGCAAAAATGAGTGCAAAAAAAATTTATCTATTATTTTTATCCTATCTTAAGAAAGAGGATTTTCCAGGGGCGGACATGGCACGTAAATTCCTCCAAATGGGATTTACCCGTTCCCGCCGCTATGCTAATTATAAAGGAGGTAGGAAATATATGCCTGGAACTCGTCATCCTTTACCAAAAGGAACGGGCGAGATGCTTAAAGCAGAAAGCGCCCAGATTTTTTATAAGGCTTGGCAGCGGACAGAAAAAAATAAAAAATACGCTGCTTTAAAACAGCAATGGAAGCAGTCCATCGGTTAAAAATTTTTACTTTTCCAAAATTTACTTTTCCTAAATTTTGTCGCAAGTTTTTTTATTATCCGAAAAACCTATAAGCGTTGTCAGATGTCAGTTATCACTGATCGGGCAAAATGAATTGTTGACTAATCGCAGAGAAAAAATTTTAGCAGAGACAATATCATTATTTATATTCACTTCCAGCGAGAACTGTTCTCTAAATTTACGACAAAACAACATTCTTCATTTGACAGTCTTCCATCCTTTCGGCAATATGAAGATGTATTTTTAAATGAATAATTTCTCTTCTTTCTTCTGACACATTTCGATGATGCAAACGGCAGGGCAGAATATGAATACGCAATCAGAACAATTAAAAAAAATTATTTCAGCTCAAAAATCTGAAATTTATAAGCTAAAAAATATTCTGGATAATTTGCCAGGAAGTATTTATTGGAAAGATAAAGACGGCGTATATCAAGGCCGTAATAACACATCGGCGGAAAGTATGCGTAAGTTTGGCTTTCCGTGGCAGTGGAACGAAATTATCGGCAAAACCGATCATGATCTTTTTAATAAAGTGATGGCAGATAGATTCAGGAAGAATGACCTGGAAGTAATGGAAAGCGGGCAAGAATTTGTAAAAGAAGAAACAGCTACTTTACCTTCAGGAGAACAAGTTGTTCAGCTTTCCACTAAAAGGCCTTTGTGGGATGAGGAGGGTCATGTAATAGGATTGGTAGGCAATACAGTAGACATTACCTATCTTAAGCAAATAGAAAACGAATTAAGAATCGCAAAAGAAAAATCCGAGGCTTCTAATAAAGCAAAAATCGAATTTTTGGAGAACATGCGGCACGATATTCGAACCCCGTTAATAGGAATCATGGAATTTGCAAATATTATTAAACAAGAAGTGACTGATCCAACAGTTAAAGAACATGCTGATAATTTGATTGCTTCAAGCCATGCGCTACTTAATTTATTAAATGCAGTTTTAGAATCTATTAAAGTGAGTTCGGGTGAAATTCCTATTCTTAAAAAGAAATTTGATCTAAAAAAGAAACTAGATGAAATAATCCAATTAAACCAAGCAAAAGCCGGTCAAAAAAATCTTAATTTACTTTTTGAGTATGATCCTGATATTCCCACCTATCTCATAGGGGATTCAACACGAGTACAAAGAATTATTTTAGAGCTGGTCACCAATGCACTTAATTTTACAAATAAAGGCCATGTGAAATTATCTACGCACTTAGCAAAACAGACTGAGCAAAATATTATTGTAAAGATCATAGTAGAAGATACAGGTATCGGTATTCCAAAGGAACAACAACAAGAAGTTTATGTGCAATTTAAACGTCTCATCCCGTCCTACAAAGGCATTTATAAAGGATTTGGTTTAGGCTTATCTATCGCAAAACAATTAATTGAAGATGTGCAAGGCGAACTTTATGTGGAAAGTGAAGTGAATCGTGGTACGAAATTTACTTTTATCGTTTTACTTAAAAAAACATTATTGGACGAAGAGCTAGGCAGCGAAGAATTAGCTCCTCTACTTAACAGCCATAAATTGATACAAACTCTTGGAATAAACTCTTTTCAAAGAACGATGAGTAAAACGAAAACGACTTCTGTTTTTAAAAGTCGCGTTCTTCTTGTAGAAGACAACACCATTGCTGCACAAGTAGTCAGCCATATGATTTCTACCTTGGGGTGCAATAAAGTCGATGTGGCTGATACAGGAAAAATGGCCATTCAATTAGCAAAAAATAATGTCTATGACCTTATTTTTATGGACATAGGATTGCCCGATATAGACGGCTACGAAACAACAAAACAAATCCGTTTAAATGAATTAAATAAAAATCATGTACCTATTATCGCATTAACAGCGCACCTTGATGAAGATAATAAACAATTCGTTATAGAGAGTGGTATGAATGCAATGTTATCCAAACCGTTGCTCAGAGATAAGGCCAAAGATATTTTAAATTCTTTTATCCCTTCTCGGAAAGATGAATTAGAATCCGAAATGGCGTAGAAAAACAATGTACGCAGAAAAAACGATGAAAAAAATCAGTTACAGTCTTGATCTTAATACAGGATTTTCTGCATTATTTTCTCTAGCAGGTTCAGGATGTTTTTCTACTATGAGACGAGAGGTGACAATATGGATGCTATGAGATAATGGGCGCTCTATCGTTTTGGCACTAAAGAAAGGAACAAGTATATCATCTGCAATCTTCTCTATAATTTCTAAATTCCGCCACATATAAGCATGGGTTTCTCCCTTGATGACTAAGTTTTTTGCACGAACACCTGCTTCTTCCATTTTTTTATAATAAGCTTCTGCATCGCTTCTAAACCTATCTTTCTCAGCCCAAACAATAGCCGTAGGAGGTAATGGTTTTAAATCATTTTTTTGAGTCCAAAAAGGAGAAATAGAAGAGTTTTTTGTATTAGTATCCGGTGGAATAGCTAAAGAAAGAAACCAGTTGACAAATTCTTCGGTAATATCAGTATCTTCTTCTTCAAAGGATTTGTGGTCTTTTAACCGACGCCCTAATTCTACGAGAGGACTCAGTAATATTTGGCCTGCAATAGGTATCCCTTCTTTTATTGCTTGGATAACAGCAAGCGCCGCAAGATTACCGCCAGAGCTATAACCCCCTACAGCAACCCTGGAATGGTCAATAGCAGATTTATAGAGCGGGCTTTTAAGAATACTTTTCATCACTTGGTAGACATCTTGAAACGCATCGGAGAGAGTATTCTCAGGTGCTAAGCGATGATTAATCACTACGATCTGACATTTTGCTCTTATAGAAATATGGCTACAGGCAAGATGGGTGAATTTCGATTCATGCGCTACATAAGCTGTTCCTGGAATATAGATAAAAGTAGGATAAGGAGGTTCAGTATCAGGAGGAGTATAAAATCTAACAGGGATCCGGATATTACCTGGGATAGCTATTAAAGCATCTGTAAAAGGGACACTAGCGGCCTTAGCTATCGGCTCAGCAGCCGCAACCCTTTCGCGATGAATCATAATAGAAGGGTCAAAAATACCACGTTTTTTAGGTATACTGCTTGTTTCTTTTTTTGCTTCATTTTCTGGCATGGCTTTATAGACCCATAAAATAATAAAATTCGGATTCCGTCCTTGCTGTTATAAAAGCAGTTCTTTAGGTAAACAGTAATTCCCTCTATCTATATGGAGGCGAGATCATAACACTTATAAGAGATATTTTATAGCGTTTTAATTCTTCTCTTAAGCGCTTGCTGACACTCACATCTTTTTTTATCAAGCTACCGAATTTTACCCCCAATGATTATAATTGTCTGTAGGAAATTAGAGTAAAATTTTGTAGGATTAATTAATACAAGACATTTGATAATGGAATTAAACATAGAATATTTTTATAGTTTAGAGAAGCCTGCATGAACATAAAACCCGGCCATTGGATATGGTATCTATTGCCCTAGCTTGCATCACTTGGAAGAAGTCAAGAGACTAAATACTATGGAATTGCTGATTTTGATGAAGCCTGTCAGTATCTACAAGATCCTATCTTATTTGAACGATATTATACGGTGGTGAAAGAAATTGAAAAACAATTAATAAAAGAAGAAGTATCTGGTGACGTTCTCATGGGTCGAGATGTCAGAAAGCTGGTCTCTAGTCTAACCCTTTTTCGTGCAACAGCAAGTTATCTAGCCACACAAGCAGGGTCTGATAAACGCTTTAAAGAACTGGAGATGTGCTGCAATAGAATTTTTGAGAATAAAAAAATAAATATCCGTCCTTGTGATCCTACATTAGACCAGCTTGTTAAACATAAGCAAATCATGTCGCAATGGGAGGCTTACGTGAGAACAAGGAAGTCAGAATGGCAATTCCATTTTAATTTTTTAGGCATGATGTCTTTCTTTTATTTTGTGAAGGATTGTTTTTTAGGGACAGAGGATTGGTATATTAAAAGTTATGATGTTAAAATTTCTGCTGCAACTAAATTGAAACAAATCACTGATCCAGACTGTGCAGACAACCCTATATTAACTGAACTTGAGAAAAAAGCATTGCAAGAAGGGCGCTTAGGTACGATTGTTACAGTACAGCGGTTTGGAAAAATTACGACAAGAAGCGGATGTGCGCCAGCAGCCTAAAAAACAACTTTACGCCCTCGATAGCTTTTCAGAGGATTTCAAAGGGGTCACTCACAGTTGGGTAAATCACTTATAAGACCCACTGGCAAGGAGGCATTGCGTAATTAAAACCTGTCCATTCCAGTCGATACTTCTATTGAATATGCGAGGTATCTATTGTTTCATATTCTTTGAGTATCCCAAAGCGCGCAGCCAACAAAGTCAGTTCTACGTCACTCTCCAGATCCAATTTTCTAAAAATACGGTAACGATTGCTATTGACGGTTTTTTGATTAATACGTAATTTTGCAGCAATTTCCTCTATGTCTTGTCCATTGACAATCATCAGCATGACTTGTAACTCACGTTCAGATAAAGTATCCAGTTCGAATTGTCCTGGATTGGCAGAAGAATTTTTTAATGCTAATCGCTGAGCAATGGCACCACTTAGATAGCGTTGTCCTGAATACACGATACGAATAGCGCGAACCATTTCATCCATAGAACAATCTTTAGTAATATAACCTGCAACACCTGCTTCTAATAAACGTGAAGGATAAGGTTCATCAAAATGAATCGTCAATATTAAAATTTTAACATCAGGGTCATGACGTATCATTTTATGCGTTGCTTCTAAACCATTCACGCCAGGCAGTTGTATATCCATCAGTACGACATCTGGCATTAATTCTCTTGCTAAACAGATACCTTCTTCGCCTGTCAATGCTTCGCCAATCACTTTAAACCCAGAAACATTCATTAATAATTTTGCAATAGCTGTACGAATAAGCGCATGATCTTCAACTATTAAAATTTTAATCAATGGCTCTCTCCTTCCTGATAGTGTCACAGAATTTCTGCATACAATCGAGCGTATTATTTTAATTTTTCATTTCAAACAGTGTACTGTAATTTCATCCAGAAATAATTATCTGTAGGTTGATGATTATTAAAAATCCTACAAAAATTCAATCAATCTCGTATGTACAATGTTGTGACTCTGCGGCATAGTAGGCCACGCCGTGCTTTTTCTTTTGAGCTTGAAAAGATAAAAATTTGTTATTGGGCTGTGGACCCTTGTGGATATGGGGATAACTTGCTGTTTAGAGGGAGTAGAGCAACGCCTTCGTGAGTTGAACGCCGCCCCCTCGTTAGAACCGCATCGTGCCCTATTAAGGCAATGGGCTCAAGATAAACACTTTCACAACTGCTCATGGCTTAGAAAAGTTTGTGACAGATTTTCGCTTTTGGAAAGTTAATTCTGTCTAGTAGCATACGGAATTTCTCCCAGTCGAATGACTTTCGCTGACTTCGGCGGTTTACCCATTTGAACAATATATCAATTAATTTTTGAATAAATGTACTGACCGTTGCGAAGTTATGGGACACTCCATAATAGTGGATATGCCCTCTTGCTTTTGCTGCGGCTATTTTCATTATCTGCTTTAATGATATTTTATTTCTTATTGCACGTGCCCACTCGTTGGCTTTCTTTAGCTTTGCTCTAAATCGCTTTCCGTTTGTTTTCACTTTAATGATACAAAATCCCTTGCGAGATTTTCCCATATAAAATGTGAATCCCAGAAAGTCGAAAGTCCCTTGTGGTTCGCCCTGCTTTTGCTTAGGTTTCGAGAATTTTACGAATTTAGTTTTATCTTCGTTCATCTTGAGTCCGTATTTTGCAAGTCGCTTGCTTAAGGCTGCTTTGATTCTCTTTGCATCGTGATTATGTTGACAACAGATCACAAGGTGAGTCAGCGCTAGGAACTTCCCCCAACGCTGCTCTCAGAACTGTACGTGA
>JBEPVM010000008.1:0-40997 GCA_041690995.1 Gammaproteobacteria bacterium
TAATTTTGGGCTAAGAAATATTATTTTCTCAGCATAGACTGCCGTTAAACGATGCACCTGTCCTTCCTTATCTTGCCAATCACATGTCCGTAACTCACCCGAGACAAATAGTTTATCGCCTTTTTTAAAAGACGTTGCAGCTACTTTCCCGAGAGTTCCATTGAGATAGACCGTGTGCCATTCGATTTTTTTCTCACTTCGCCTTCCTTGGTTTTGTACTTCTTATGGGTGGCAAGCGACAGGCTCACAAAACTACCTAGCTCAGACTCTTTTAACACTTCAAGAGTTGATAGAAAATAGGTGCTTGCCAAAGGCAACCTATTGCGCGAACCATTTTGCAATGGCGGCCAGACTTTCATCATGCTGCTAGATTATTCTGCTGTTTAGGGTCGTGCAGAATGGCGACTAAGGCTAACTAGTGCTGAGTGCTAAACATCTCAATCTTTAACGCTGTGAGGCAAAACATTTAAGTCGTATAAAAAAATAAATACTAAACATTTCTTATCTTGGTAGGTATATTAAAAATTTATCTTTTACTTCCTTAGCAGCTTTAATTAAATTCCATTCCTCGGTCAATAATCTCGCGTGGCTATTCTCTATTAACCTATCGCTATTGTTTTCCATTGTGAATGGAAAAGAATGAGATATTCTTAACTCAGGAGAAAGCAACTGGCCAATATCATCTAAAAAAGAATGTTCTTTTAATTTTAAAATAAGGTTCTTTTCAAATAATTTCCGAGTAATATGCTTATTTTCTTTCTGCATGTAGCTTAAAAATACCTCAACAGATTTTTCGGCATGAAAATCTTTTTGCCTTAATGCTAGCCACAAATCAAAAACATCTCTGCCTTTGCTTCGCTCATATAAAGCACGTAGCTTAGTAGCGATGAGTTCTTCAAATTGGAAAGTATTGACTTGAGTTTCCCTTGTAAACCAATCTGACTGAACAGAAAAATCCTTAAGGAAACGATCAAGTACAGCGAAGCTCTCGCGCGTGTTGATTTCAATTTTTATCCGTTGCCTGGAATTAGGAAACATTTCAGGAGTGAAATGATACACGAGCTTAAAACTCCTAAAATTTCGTATGGTTTTTGGCTCACCTAATAACGGGTCAAGACAGTTACGTAAGGCAGTAATAATCTCTTTTATTTCTCCTTTGCTTGTTCTCACTAAATCAATATCTTCGCTATAACGAGCAGGTGGTGAGAAAAATAATTTATGTAAGGCTGTTCCGCCACGAAAAGCAAGTTCTTTAGCAAGAAAAGGATTAGAGAAAATTTCCACGATGATTCGAGATAAAATTAAATCTTGCTCTACTTGTATATCATCCATCCACGGCGCTACTTGCCTCCAGTGAGTTATTTGCGCTATAGGTATCATTCATCAGGCTCCACTTTTGTATTTACAATAACTTTCCATTTTTTATTACGCACTAATGGCTTATGTGATGCGCGCGATACTAGATGTACCCAGTTTAATTTCCTTTTATTAAGTACCTTAATGAGTTCATCAGAAAATTGATCGAACCCTAAAAATTCAAGTAAATAGCCTAGCCGTTGAATCCAAAATGATTCTGGATTAATGCTAGTTAACTCTATTAATTTTCTTATTTCTATTTTTTCAGCAAGTGCCATTAATACAGTAGCCACATTATGAATCCCAGCCCCATAGTGGGGAGCAGTGACTAAATCAACCGCAGTCACCTCTGGCGTTGCAACTGTAATGACACCTGCCATGGTATTAAATTGCTTGGTTGGCATGACTGCGGCATTTTTATTAGCAATGAATTCAATATAAATTCGTCCACGCTGTATAGCTGGCCGATTTTTTGTTGTGATAACTTGAAAACGCTGGGGTTTCTGGTGGGTTGCTCCGTAAAACTGTGCTGCACTTAAAAAGCTAACATAATAGGGTTGCTGAAAGTATTTCATTAAATCTGGAACAAACATATCGGCAGGTAAACAGCCATAAGCCCGATATTCGGGAGGTACAATTAAATAAAATCCCCTGGCGGGGCTAACAATTAGCTTATTTAGCTTTAGACGATGTAAGGCATTCAAGGTTGCTATTTTTGTTAGCCCCAATGTTTTCTCTGCACTGTGAATAGCAAAAAAGTAACGTCCTTCGCTCCGAAGTTTGTCAATAAATTCCAACGCTCTCATTTGATGGCCTTATGGGTTGAGACTTTTATAATATATCGTTTTTAGTTATATTAAACAAGTTTTAACCCATTTAAAAACGTATGCAAATGTTTTTATCAATTTTGTTGATATATTTCATAAAGATATGAGCAAAGAGAAGCGGTTACGACATTTACCTCAAGAATATAATTCCAATTAATTAAGAGGAGCTTCCATACTGTCTTTGATCTTCAGGGTGATACAAACTCAACTCGCTATGCACATTACCTGCCTTTTTGGGCGTAAAGTGCTTTAATGCAAACCTGGCATTAGAATATGATAGAAAATCAACTTGAATAATAAGTACTCGGCTAGTTAGCGAAGTTGTTTTTTTTAATATTGCGAGCCTCCAATAATCAATATAAAATCAACGGGTTAGAACAGATTAGACAAGCAATCCTCTTAACCTTAACATAGAAAGCAATAATTTTTATAGGATTAGTCCAGTAATGGCGTTAGTTTCTGTCTACATTATTTTTCGACTTATTTCGATGCGGGATTTTAGCCAAGCATCTATTTCAGCCTCAATCCAGCCGACAGCTCTGCCGCCACCTAAGTCAATTGGTTTAGGGAAGGCTCCTTGTGAGATACGAAGGTATATGGTTGAGCGAGAGAGCCCTGTACGATTTTCTACTTGGTTACGGCGAAGAATGGTAAGGATTTGTTGGGTCATTATTTGTTCCTCTTAGAATTAACAAGAAGACGATAATTGAAATAGTTTAAATTGTCTTCTGAGAGTTTATAAATATTACGAACATTCTAGTAACAGAAATAGTTAAAAGTAACTTATAATTTTTAGCATAGTCAAAAATGAGAATAAAAAGCTAATGTGTATTATCGAATCAGCTCCACCTGGGTTTGTTTTTACTAACGTATGGTTAAAACAACATGGCGTGTCTGCCAAATTAGCATGGTGGTATGTTCGTTCTGGATGGTTAGAACGAGTAGGTACCAAGGCATACAAAAGAGTAGGGGAGAATATCAGTTGGGTAGGTGCTGTAGCAGCAATGCAGAATCAAATGAATTTAACTGTACACGTAGGTGGTATTACGGCCTTGCAATTATTAGGGCGGGTTAAAGTTTCCTCTGTATTGAGTATCAGAAGAATAACCTTATTTGCCGATTTAAGAACACGATTACCAAGTTGGTTAAACAATAACAAATGGCATGTTAATTTTGAGATACATCGAACATCTTTGTTTAGCAATGGAATGTTAGGTATGGTAGAGAAAAAAATAGAAGGAATAAATATACATTCTTCTTGTCCAGAAAGAGCAGCAATGGAAATGCTTTTTTTAGCTCCCAAATGTCATGCCTTGTTTGATGTGGCAGAAGTTATGGAAAAGCTAAAGCCATTACAACCCGATACTGCGCAATTATTATTAGAAAATTGTAATTCAATAAAAGTGAAACGATTTTTTTTGTATTTTGCAAATCGGTTCAGGCGTGGGTTAATTTCCAAATTAGATTTAACAAAAATAAATTTAGGTAGTGGCAAACGAGTCATCGGCAACGGTGGAAAATATAGATATCATCCTAAATATAAGTTGTCTTTGCCAGAAAAAATAGATGAACCTGATTGATTCCTTAGTCAGTGTTCTTGAAATGTATATTAGGCGGTAAGAGATGATACTATAGCGGTTCCGCTCGTTAGTGTATCCAGGTAATCTGCCCAATGCTGCATCATCCTTCTTCTTTCAGGCAGATATTCAGCATAATTATATGCAGCTCTAATGTTATTTCTTTCTGCATGCGCAAGTTGACGTTCGATTGCATCACGGTTCCAGCCTTGCTCATTGAGCAGGGTAGAAGCCATTGATCTGAATCCATGGCCTGTCATTTCATCGGTAGTATAACCGAGACGGCGTAATGCGCCTAATACTGTATTTTCAGACATCGGGCGCTTAGATGAGCGAATACCTGGAAAAACATAAGTTCTATTCCCAGTAAGAGCATACAGTTCTTTTAAAATGGCGATTGCTTGTATGGCTAATGGAACGATATGCTGCTCCCGCATCTTCATTTTTTCTGCAGGTATTCTCCATTCTGCTTTTTCCAAATCAAATTCACTCCATTCAGCACGGCGTAATTCACCTGGACGAACAAAAAAAAGTGGTGCAAGTTGTAATGCACATTTAGTAACGAAGAAACCTTCATAGGCATTGATGGCTTGCAGGAGTTTACTGATTTTAACTGGATCAGTAATACTTGCATGATGTTTCTTTTCAACTGGCGCGAGCGCACCACGCAAGTCGGCGGAGGGATCACGCTCAGATCTTCCAGTGACAATGGCATAGCGAAAAATTTTTCCGCATACTTGTAAGATTCGATGAGCAGTTTCTATAGCGCCTCTTGCTTCAACTCGGCGTAAGGCAGAGAGTAGTTCTGGTGGGGTGATTTCTGTAATGGGTCTTGTACCAATCCACGGAAAAATATTTTGCTCAAGGCGGATTATAATTCGCTCACTATGTTCTTTTGTCCATTTAGGAGTAAATTTAGCATGCCATTCGCGAGCAATAGCTTCAAAACTGTTTTCAGCATTTAGTTTTTTTGAGCGTTTTATGGAGTTTTTTAGGACACCTGGGTCAATATCTTTAGCAAGCTGTTTTCGTGCTTCTTCACGTGTATTTCTAGCATCGACTAAGGTGATGTCAGGAAATTTACCAAGAGACAATTTTTTCTCGATTCCAGCAAAACGGTATTTGAGTTTCCAAAGTTTTGACCCGTTTGGGTTCACTAGCACATACAAACCACGTCCATCAGCCAGTTTATAAGCTTTTTCTCGCGGCTTTGCATTCTTCACTTGTATTACTGTTAATGTCATGGGGGCCTCATCTTTCGTATGCTATGTTAAGCCCCCAACTAGGCCCCACTTTAGGGCTGGATATTGGGGGCTTTCTTAGGAATCCGTAGGAAGAAGATTAAATAAAAAACCCATTTATTTCAAGAGGTTTTAGACGTTTTTGGAAGTCTTTGGAAGGTCAATTGGTGGAGGCGGCGGGAATTGAACCCGCGTCCGTAAATTCTCTACTCTTGGATCTACATGCATAGCCGAGTCTTTAAGATTTAGCAACTTGTCATCTGACGGGCAAGGTGACAAAGTTGCGAGCCCTAAAGTTTTAGCAACGGATCTCGGGCAGATTTTGTTGCGAGCTTGCATTCTATGACTCCTCCGTTAGCTTTCGCTAACTCCGTCCGTACAAGCACGGTCGGTGAGAAGTGCTGCGTCGGTTATTAAGCGACTTGTGCTTCCTCTTCACTAGCGTCAAAGAAATTGACATCGTTCTGAGCATTCACATTGACAGCAAAGTTGTCGTTTTTGGCAACTATATGTTTTGTAACATTTTTTACGAGGGTAGTTACATCCTCGGCATGCCCCTCAAGCTTCGCAACCCACGTCGAAACCGGGTCGCCCCCTTAAGTTTTACGCAAGAAGTATATACTAATTAACTCAATAAGGGTAGCTAGCTACTCAGTTTTTTCACCATACGTTGCTTATCTCGTTGCCAATCCCGTTCTTTTGCAGCAGCGCGTTTGTCATGGAGTTTTTTGCCTTTTGCCAAAGCGATATCCAGTTTTACTCGATTATTTTTCCAATATAATTTGAGTGGAATCAATGTATAACCTTTGCGTTCAACGCTGCCAATTAACTTATTTAATTCACGTTGATGGAGCAGTAATTTTCGTGTGCGTTGGGCATCGGGTACGATATGCGTAGACGCAGTGAGCAAAGGGGTAATTAAAGAACCTAATAGCCAAGCTTCGCCTTTTTTTAATAAAACATAACTTTGGTCGAGTTGGACTCGGCCAGCACGTAGGCTTTTGACCTCCCAGCCTTGCAACACAAGACCTGCTTCAAAATGATCTTCGATAGCATAATCGTGGTGCGCTTTGCGGTTAACAGCAATAGTCGCTGAAAATTTTTGTTTTTGATTCATGGCAACGAAGTATAATAGCCTCTTTTATAAAATAATAGAGCCAATTATCAATATGAATAGAATTAAACGCACAGCGCAAGTCGTATACTCACCGCAACAGATGTTTGAATTAGTGAATAGCATAGAAGAATATCCTCGTTTTTTGCCTTGGTGTCATGAGGCCCGGGTGCTGCACCGTGATAAAAAAGAAGTAGAAGGTTCACTGGATATTGTATGGTCAGGTATCCATAAAACATTGACAACGCGTAATTATTTGCATCCTTATGAGCGTGTTGAAATGACGTTGATTAACGGGCCGTTTCGTCATTTAGAAGGTCGATGGACATTTATAGCATTAGGTGACTTAGGTTGTGAAGTCAATTTAGATCTCGAATTTGATTTGGCGGGGCGCTTGGTGGATAAACTTTTCCAGCCTGTTTTTCATAAAATTGCTAATTCCCTGGTAGATTTGTTTTGTCAACGCGCAGTAGAGATTTATGGTAACAATAAAAACAATAACAGTTGAAGTTGCTTATGCAACACCTGAATTACAGCGTATTTTACCGATTCAGATAGAGGAGGGCAGTACGATTCAAAGTGTTATTGAGCGCTCGGGCATTTTGCAATTATTTCCCGATATTAATTTAGATAAGCAGCCAGTGGGTATTTTTAGTTGCTTAAGAAAATTAACAGATAAAGTGCAGCAAGGAGATCGAGTTGAGATTTACCGACCCTTGATTATTGACCCTAAAGAAGCTCGTAAACAGCGAATAAAAAAACTTTAATTATTTTTTTCACTGATATTTCTCAAACGATTTTCTTGAAAAGTTAAAATAACTGATTTTTCTGTACGAGCGTTAGACCCACGCTTCATCGTATAAACATAATCAACTCGATTATCGTTGAACGTATTAATTAATACAGGTGTACCCATCAAGGTTTCTACTTCTCCTTTAGACATGCCCGTATGAAGTTTATTGACTTTGTCTTGCTCAATGATATTACCTTGCTGTATATCTATTTTGTGGACACAGCCAGTGAGAAGTAATAACGTAGTGACGAGAATGAAGATTTTTTGCATGTTTATATTCCAATAAAAATAACAGACTCTATATTATCTTATTTCTTCTTAAAAATCGCATGTAAAAATAACATAGTTGCGCCAATACAAATAGCACTATCAGCGATATTAAAGGTTGGCCAATAGAAATGTGAAATATAGAGTTGAATAAAATCAGTGACTTGACCTTGACTGAGTCTATCCCAGAGATTACCCAACGCACCCCCCACAATGAGACTTAACGCGATTCCCATCCAATTTTCATGACGTAATAGGCGTGTTAACCAAGTGATGATTCCTATACTCACGGCAAAAGCAATCATACCTAAAAACCATACCTGCCAGTTCGACTGATGGTTTAAAAAACCAAATGCGGCGCCTTTATTAAAAGATAAATCTAAATTAAATCCAGGAAGGATGGCAAAAGGCCTATATAATATTAAATATTTCTGTGCTAAACATTTCGTGATGCGATCAATTATTAATACGATGATTGAAACCCATAACCAACGCAGTCCAGTATTGGATATTTTGAAGAATATTTTCCTCATGCGTATTTTCTCACTTCACCTGTGCCATCAATATTTTCAATACAGCGTCCGCATAACGTAATATGCACTGGATTTTGACCTATCTCTTTACATCGATGCCAGCAACGCTCGCATTTTTCAAAATTTGCCCGTTCCACCTTTACCCATAATCCAGGCACCTCTGTGGCAATAGCATCCGATATAGCCGAATTCGCTAACTGTATGTCAACACTTGATGTGATTAATACAAAACGTAATTCATTTTCTAATTTTTCCAATTGCGCTTTTAATTCAGGTTCGCAATATAAATAAACGGCTCCTTCGAGTGGCGCGCCTAATTGACCCGCATTACGTTGATTTTCTAATTCTTTATTCACCGCATCACGCACAAGCCGTATTTTTTCCCAATAAGCCTGGTTCATGAACGCATCTTTTTTTAAATGAGGCAACTCTGTATACCAAGTATTTAAAAATACAGAGACGTTACGTTTGCCGGGTATATATGCCCAAATTTCTTCTGCCGTAAAACTCAAAATAGGGGCTAGCCAGCGCACAAGTGCTTCTATGATATGAAACAAAGCCGTTTGTGTTGAACGCCGTGCAAGGCTATTTGTTTGTGCTGTATATTGACGATCTTTAATAATATCTAAATAAAAACTTCCTAAATCAATAGAGCAAAATTGATGAATTTTTTGATAAATTAAATGAAACTGATAACTATTGAAAGCAGAAATAATCTCTTCTTGTATTAAACGCGCTTTATCCACTGCCCATAAGTCAAGCGCCAGCATTTCATCAGGAGAGACTAAATCTTTTTCTGGGTCAAATCCTGCTAAATTTGCTAATAAAAATCGTGCAGTATTTCGTAAACGCCTATAAGTGTCAGAAGTTCGCGTTAAAATTTCCTCTGACACAAAAATATCATTACAATAATCAATAGAACTCACCCACAAGCGCAGCACATCTGCCCCCAGTGACTGGGTAATAGTTTCTGGTGATATCACATTACCTAATGATTTTGACATTTTACGGCCTTCAATATCAATCACATACCCATGCGTTGATACGGCTTTATAAGGCGCTTGATTATTGATAGCGATAGAGGTCAACAAAGATGAATTAAACCAACCGCGATGTTGATCTGATCCTTCTAAATATAAATCAGCTGGAAAATTTAATTCAGCACGTGGTTGTAATATACATTCATGCGAGACACCTGAGTCAAACCAGACATCGAGAATGTCATGACATTTTTTATAATTATTTGCATCTTCTCCTAATAATTCTTTAGGGTCTAAGTCAAACCAGACATCTATCCCAGATTGCTCAATGCGTTTGGCGACTTCTTCCATTAAAACAATAGAATTCGGATGCATTTCCCCCGTTTCTTTATGTAAAAAAATAGCGATAGGCACACCCCAGGTGCGTTGACGTGAAATACACCAATCAGGGCGATGACCGATCATAGTGGCAATACGTTTCTCTCCCCACTCAGGCAGCCATTCGACTTGCTGAATAGCAGCCAATGTTTTTTTTCGTAGATTATTTTTATCTAAACTAATAAACCATTGCGGTGTCGCACGAAAAATCAAGGCGGTTTTATGCCGCCAGCAATGCGGATAACTGTGCGTAATTTTTTCGACATGCAATAAATTCGCATGCGATTTTAATTCATCCATGATTTTTTCTTCGACTTTATTGACATGCTGCCCTGCAAATAAAACAGTCTGTGTGATAAAACAACCGTCATCACCCACTGGATTTTCCATGGGTAATTGATATCGTAAGCCAATGCTATAATCATCCACGCCATGCGCTGGTGCTGTATGTACCGCGCCCGTCCCCGCGTCAAAAGTCACATGTTCGCCGAGTACGACAGGCACCTGGCGTTCATAGAAAGGATGCTGTAATTGAATATGCTCTAACTGCGCGCCTTGTATACTTGCAAGTTTCTCATAGTGTGTGACACCCATACGCTGCATCACTTGCTCTACGAGTGATTCTGCAATGAGCAAGCGCTCTGTGTGATGACAATCAACTAACACATAATTGTGATGGGGATTGAGCGCTACTGCCTGGTTTGCAGGTAATGTCCAAGGGGTTGTTGTCCAAATAGGGATAGCAATTGATCCATGTCCACCGATGGAATGATTAAAACGCGCTAAAAATGCTTTTTCATCTATCACACGGAAACGTACATCAATCGCTGAAGATATTTTATCTTTATATTCGACTTCTGCTTCAGACAATGCTGAACTACAGTCCAAACACCAATGCACCGGTTTCGCGCCTTTTTGTACATGACCGTTTTCAATAATTTTAGCAAGACTGCGCACCACATTCGCTTCATAAGTGAAATCCATAGTGAGGTAGGGATGGTCCCAGTCCCCCAATACACCTAAACGCTTGAATTCTTCTCGTTGAATATTAATTTGAGTGACAGCATACGCACGGCACGCTTTGCGAAACTCAGCAGCACTTATTTTTTCGCCTGGTTTACCGATTTTTTTCTCAACATTTAATTCAATAGGTAATCCATGGCAATCCCATCCAGGGACATAAGGCGCATCAAAACCGCTCATGGTTTTTGATTTCACCACAATATCTTTTAAAATTTTATTCACGGCCGTACCCATGTGGATATGAGCATTTGCATAAGGCGGGCCATCATGTAATATAAATTTTGGGCGCTCTTGACCCTGGTCACGTAATGCTTGATAAAGATTTAAAGTCGCCCATTTTTTTAAAATAGCGGGTTCTTGCTGCGCAAGATTTGCTTTCATGGGGAAATCTGTTTTAGGTAAATTTAATGTATTTTTATAATCACTCATGGGTTAATCTCTCATAAAATAATGACGCGCCTCATCTGCATCTATGCACATTTGGGCTTTTAATAACTCTAAATTTTCAAATCTTTCTTCTTCCCGTAATTTTTTACAAAATTCAACACAGACTTGTCTGCCATAGATCGTTTCTGCAAAATCAAAAATATGAACTTCTAATAATGTACGCGTACCGCCTAAAGTAGGACGTATACCGATATTTGCAACGCCTGGCAATCCCTTTTTTCCAATGCCGTGCAATCGTACCACATAGATGCCGTGGATGGGCGTCACTCGTCTGTGCAAATAGATATTAGCTGTTGGGAACCCTAATGTACGCCCCAGTTGATTACCATACACCACACGCCCTAACATGCAGTAAGGCCGCCCTAGTAATAATTTTGCTAAAAGATGATCTGCATGGGCCAATGCGTTCCGAATGCGTGTGCTACTGACTCGTTCACCTTGAATCATCACGCTTGGCATCGTTTCAACGGTAAAACCCAATTGCTGTCCCTTTGCTTTCAATAAAGCCACATCGCCTTTACGACCTTGACCAAAACGAAAATCTTCGCCTACGATTAAATGTTTTACATGAAGCTCGGCGCAAAGAACATGCTCAATAAATTCTGTCGCTGGTAATAAGGCTAACGCTGCATTAAAGCGCATGACCCAAACTTCATCTATTTTTTCTTTTTCCAAATAATAAAATTTTTCACGAAATCGTGTTAAACGTGCGATAGATTTATCTTGTAAAAAAAATTCAGGAGGTTGTGGTTCAAAAATCATGACTCGAGAAGCCAAGCTTAATTCTTTAGCGCATGAAATAACCTGTTTTAGTAAAGCTTGATGCCCTTGATGTACGCCATCAAAATTACCAATGGTTGCGACACATCCCTTCGGTTCCGAAGTGAATCTACTGGAAGAATGACCCATGCGAACTAATTGAGTAGACACAAGATTTCCTGTTTATTTATTTAAGCATGCTAATTATACTCATATCAGTATTTTTAGGTACTTTTTTGTAAAGCAAGCTTGAGGGTGGTATAATAAAAGTTAAGTTTGGTCAATAAATAGAGGGAATTATGGCAGTACAGACACCTACGGATTCAAAGACACTTGAAGCGCCTTTTGTTTTAGGGGGTAGCACTAAAATGATGTTGGTGCGTTTTGAAGTCGGTCGAGGAAACTTGAATACAGATAAAGTGAGACCGAATAATCCTTATTTGATTCAAGAATTAAGAACTAACTCTGCGCTAGGGGCTGCCCAACAAACGATCGAGAATACCAAAAAATCGCGCGATAGCGTTTTTGGCGTGAAAGCAGAATTAGAAAAATTAGTGCCTGCAATGACAGAAAGTACTACTCTCAAACCGAACGATAAAAAAGAATTACTACAGCGTGCCAGCCAGCTTGGTATTGTCATTGAGGATGCTATAAAAAGTGATACCCAACTCGCTGAGTTAGAAGCACAATTACGTCAGTTAGAAATCGAACGCCTGAAACAAAGAAAAAATAACTATATTATTATTCAAGAGGCTGCTGATCCTGCCGCAAAAGCAAAAGAATTGTTAGAAAAAGATCGAATGAACACTGAAAAAATAGAGGGTTTGCAAAAAGAAATAACAAGCACTATTAATCTATTTCAATATTCACATAAAAAAATAGGCCAGGAATATACAGGCTTATACGATGCAGTCCCGGGCAGCTTGAAAATGAAACGCTTTGAGGAAATCAAAAAAATCGCCGAACAACCATCCGCAGCAGAACCCTCTTCCACACCAAGAGTGTCTTGATGATAGTATAGTAAGTGTTCCCGCCTTCGCAGGAATGAGACAGTTAAATGAAAATTCTCCTTTTAGAATTTGTGGATTTGGTGAATTTTTTCAATAATTTCTCGATTTCCCGCAAGAAAGGGTAGTTGATCGAAATGATTCGGCTGTATCCATTGAACAAGCTGTCCTTCTTGGCCGAAAGGTTCGCCTGAAAAGTGTGCGATGTGCCAGGTATCCAGCAATACAGTACGATCAGGGTAAGCATGTTTGATTTGCAACCAAGGGGTTGCTGTGATGACTTGTATGCCAATTTCTTCTAATAATTCACGTTTTAATGCTTGAAAAGCAGTTTCATTTTTTTCTACTTTACCGCCAGGGAATTCCCATAAACCACTTTGGGATTTGTCTGCTGGACGTTTTGAAACGAGTATTTCGCCTCTGGTATTTGATATGACCCCAATTGCAACGTGTACCTGCATGATATTTAAGTAAAACTGCCGTGGCATTGTTTATATTTTTTGTTAGAACCGCAAGGGCAGGGTTCATTGCGTCCTGTTTTAGGTATAGCGCGAATAGGAGCTGTATGGACTGTGTTATTGTCAGAAGTATTATTATCAGGACTATTATTGTCAGAGCGTAAAACATTATTTTCTAAAGCGCCGATTTCAGTATGCTGATACTTCATTTGGATGTTTTGTGCAGCAGCACGGTGTTGCGCCTCAAGCTGCATGACATCCTCCTCTTTACGTACTTCAAATTTACTTAACACTGAAATCACTTCATAATTCACGCGATCGAGTAAGGCAATAAATAGCTCAAAAGCTTCGCGTTTATATTCTTGTTTTGGATTTTTTTGGGCATAGCCACGTAAATGAATTCCTTGGCGTAAATAGTCCATTGCGGCTAAATGCTCACGCCAGAAATTATCCAACGTTTGTAACATCACTGCTTTTTCAAATTGGCGTAACACAGAAGTTTCAACTTGTGCTTCTTTTTTCTGATAAGCGTCTTTGATAATAGAATGAATGCGCTCACGCAAATTTTCTTCATGCAGCGATTCTTCTTGAGTTAACCACTCTGAAATAGGTAATTTTAAATTAAAATCTTGTTCTAATCGTTGCATGAGTTCCGGTACATTCCATTGTTCTTCGAGACTATGAGGCGGAATGAATGTATTAATTATTTCATCACTCACTTGTTGACGAATAGTTTCAATAGTCTCTGCAACACTGTCAGTTGTGAGTAGTTTATCCCGTTGATGGTAGATGACTTTTCGTTGTTCATTAGCCACATCATCGTATTCCAATAATTGTTTACGAATATCAAAGTTATGTGCTTCTACCTTGCGTTGTGCATTCTCGATGCTATTGCTTAATAAGCGTGACTCCAAGGCAACGCCTTTTTCCATGCCAATGCGTTTCATAAGGCCAGTTAAGCGATTACCACCAAAGATACGCAATAAATTATCTTCAAGGGAAAGGTAAAATCGCGTTTTGCCAGGGTCTCCTTGACGACCAGAACGCCCGCGTAATTGATTGTCAATACGACGTGATTCGTGGCGCTCGGTGCCTAATACATATAATCCACCTGCCGCAATGACTTTATCATGCCTTTCTTGCCATGCTTTTTTATGAGCCGCTATTTCTTCTGCTGTTGGGTTTTGTAAGGATTTTAATTCTGCCTCTAAATTACCCCCCAATACAATATCGGTACCACGTCCTGCCATATTAGTTGCAATGGTCACCGCACCTGGACGACCTGCTTCCGCAATAATTTGGGCTTCTTGTTC
This sequence comes from Gammaproteobacteria bacterium, assembly GCA_041690995.1. Lineage (GTDB taxonomy): Bacteria > Pseudomonadota > Gammaproteobacteria > DSM-16500 > DSM-16500 > UBA4722. Next base: position 14,074 of record JBEPVM010000008.1, read on the forward strand.
GTGGAATTTTGCATTGAGTACATTGTGTGGAATATTCTCTTTTTTTAAAAAATGAGAAAGGTATTCAGAGGTTTCAATAGAAGCTGTGCCGACTAAAATAGGTTGGCCAGTCAGACGTGTTTTTTTTATATCTTCTATAATGGCCGTGAATTTTTCCTCTGCGGACATAAACACAAAGTCGGGTTGATCATGTCTAACCATTGTTTGATTCGTAGGTAATACGACTACTTCCAAACCATAAATTTGCTGAAATTCATAAGCTTCTGTGTCAGCCGTGCCTGTCATGCCAGAAAGTTTTTGGTAAAGTCTAAAAAAGTTTTGAAAAGTAATGGATGCGAGTGTTTGGTTTTCTTGACGAATTTGTACCTTTTCTTTTGCCTCAATAGATTGGTGCAACCCATCTGACCAACGGCGTCCTGGCATTGTGCGGCCTGTATGCTCATCTACAATCACTATTTCACCGTTTTGGACGATGTAATCCACGTTACAATGGTAAAGTGCATGTGCACGTAAACCTGCGTTAAGATGATGCATTAAAATAATATGGTTAGCATCATATAAACTTTCACCTTCGCGAATCAGCCCCGCATTCGAAAATAATTCTTCTGCATGTTGATGGCCTTCTTCACTGAGATAAGCTTGCTTCGCTTTTTCATCAATAAAATAATCGCCTGGCGCGTCTTTATCCGCTTGTTTAACTAATTTCGGAATGAGTTCATTCATTGCTAGATAAAGTTCAGTGCTGTCTTCGGCTGCACCGGAAATAATCAGTGGGGTACGTGCTTCATCAATTAAAATAGAATCCACTTCATCGACAATGGCATAGTGTAAGGGACGTTGCACTTTATCCGCTAAACTAAACGCCATATTATCGCGTAAATAATCAAAACCGAGTTCATTGTTTGTCCCATATATCACATCAGCCATGTAAGCTTGCTGTTTTTCCTGAGGAGACAGAGAGGGTAGAATGACACCTGTGCTTAAACCTAAAAATGAATAGAGAGGTTCCATCCAGGCGACATCGCGTTTTGCTAAATAATCATTGACGGTAACAATATGTACGCCTTTACCTGTCAGCGCGTTTAAATAAGCTGCTAGCGTTGCGACTAAGGTTTTTCCTTCACCCATACGCATTTCAGCAATATTACCGTTATGTAAGACCATTGCGCCTAGTAATTGTACGTCAAAATGTCGCATATTTAGGACACGCTTACCCGCTTCCCGTACGACCGCAAAGGCTTCTCGTAATAACTGTTCCAAGGTTTCACCTTGTTGTAAACGTTGACGAAATTCTAGGGTTTTTGCCTGAAGCGCTGTGTCAGAAAGCGCTGCCATCTGGGGTTCTAGCGCATTGATCTCAGCCACAACATTCCAAAGGCGCTTTAAAACGCGTTGATTCCGATTACCAAAGACTTGACTAAAAATATGACTGATCATGGGGTTTTCACATATAAATTCGATAAAAATAGGCTTGAAGCATCACCTACTTTAAGTGAAAAGTCAAATAGTTGCAGAAGATAAAACTTTTTGGCTCAGGATTTGCTTAATCTTTTAACGCCTCACTATCTGTATCCGTTAATTAGCCTCTGGCAAGCTAATGTAGCTGATAGCTCTGATAGGTGTTGGTTTTTTGGTGCGTAGGTTAAATAAAAATGACTTGCGTAATTCTGGAAGAGTAGTATGACTGGCCAGGATAAAGTGTGTGTCCAGTTTGTCTGCCAGGCGCAATACTTCAGATCTTGCCTTGCCTGTGACGAGCCATTGATTGTCTTGATGAATATTCAATAATTCACCTATGCAAGCAAGTGATTTTTTTGCCTCTTCATAATAGCGCTCAGCTAATAACACCATAGAAGGCATGTTAAAATAACAGGTAGGTAGGGGTGGGATAATATGCACGAGGCTAAGTTTTATTTTTAAACTGGGTTGCGCGCTTTGCACAATAATTTTTTTGATTTCTGCAATCTCAGTGTCTGTTGTTGCATTCGTGACAAGTAAAATATTTTTATGCGCATCCATTTAGTGTATCTCCCTAACCTGCATTCGGTTTCCTACGTATGATTGGTGGTATCTCCCTATTAGTTTTTTTATAGGGATGGTTATCATCTCATGATTAAATACCTGATAGAAATTAGCGAAAACCAATGAAAATATACTGAGTGACCCTGTCTAAAAGGAGGGTATTTACTTAAGAATTTAGGGGTTTAGGCACTCAAATCAGTGCCTTATCGTCAATTTACTCTGATGTCACAGGCTCTTGAGCTTCATTCGTAAGAACTAATTTCACTAATTCTGGCACAGATCTGACACTCATTTTTTTCATCACACTGGCACGATGTGCTTCGACTGTTTTAAGCGAAATGTTCAGTTCAGATGAAATCACTTTATTTTGTTTGCCTGCGACAATACCCTGTAATACTTGCACTTCGCGTGGCGATAATAATGCAAATTTTGCTTCTGCTTGGGCGTTTTCTTGTTGCTTCTCACGGTTAATTTTATCAGATCGTAAAGCTCTGTTAATGCTTTCAAGTAATACCTGATCGTTGAATGGTTTAGTGAGAAAGTCCACAGCCCCTGCTTTCATGATACGTACGGCGAGAGGCACATCTCCATGACCACTAATAAAAATAATCGGTATTTTTGCACTGAGGGCAAGTAATTTGGTTTGTAATTCTGGACCACTCATCCTTGGCATACGCACATCGAGCAGCAAACAACCGTGCTGGTCAGGATTATAGGCATTTAAAAAATCTTGCGCACAGGTGTAAATTTTAGATTTTAAACCGACTGATTCAATAATCCATGAAAGTGACTCTGCCATAGCAGTATCATCATCGACGACATAGACAATTGCGTTCATTGGCATGACGGGCATAGTATTCTCCTTAGTTAATGGGTAAAACAAAGCGTATCCAGCTATGGTTGTGAGTGTTCGGGTTAATCGTAAATTGTCCGCCGTGTGCCTCAATAATGGAACGACAAATGGCTAAACCCATTCCTCGGCCATGAGCTTTTGTTGTAAAAAATGGCTCAAATACCTTATGAATCATATCTTTTGAAAAACCAGGGCCTGTATCATGTAAAGTAACTTCAATGGAATTTGCATCGATCGTTTTAGTGTGTATATGAATTTTTCTTGTTTTTTGGTCTGTTTGTTGCATGGCATCTATCGCATTTTGAATGAGATTGAGCAGCACTTGTTGTAATTGTATTTTATCGGCCGAAATCATTTGCACGGTTTTTGAAAGATTAAATTCGATTTTTATTTTTGCATTATTAAGATCATTGCGAATCAAAGTGACGGTTTCACGAATGAGACTGTTAATTTTGCAGGGTGTTTTGAATAATTGTCCTTTGCAAAAAAAATTTTTGAGCCGATGAATGACTTCGCCTGCCCGTTGCGCCTGGGCGACCGCTTTCTTCATGATTTCGATGATTTGTATTGGGTCATGTTGTTTATTTTGCAAATAGCGTACGCAGCCTTGCGTGTAATTAACGACAGCTGCGAGCGGTTGGTTAATTTCGTGTGCCATGCCAGAGGCCATTTCTTCCATACTACTGAGACGAGATACATGCGCAAGTTGTTGCCCTCGTAATCGTGCTTTTTTGTCTAACACGCGATCAGTTATATCGCGTGAAGCAGCCTGGATTTCACGAATCGTTTTTGTATCTTCATCATAGAGTGTTCTAAGATTGCTTTCAAACCAACGGTAATCACCTTCTTTTCGTCTCAGACGGTAAGTAACAATTTGATGATCCTGCGAATTTTTACGTCGATTAAATACTTTTTTTAATTTTTTGATATCATCATAATGGATAAATTTGTAAAAATTACAATTTAATAATTCGTCAGGGTGGTAGCCTAATAATGCTTTAGCGGAGGGTGATGCGTACAGGTAAGTCCCATCAGGTGATAGTCGTGAAATAATATCTGTTGTGTTTTCAACTAATAAATCAAACAGTAATTTATTTTCTCGCAGGGTTTTTTCATTTTGGTCTTGCATATATAAAATCTTAAGCAATAAATAATGAGTAGCCTGTGATGATTCAGATTGTTCTTGTAATTGATTTTTAAGATTTATAATAGTGTTATTCAAACCTGTTTCAATGGATTTGTAAGAAAGTATATCATGATGCGTTACAATGGCCGTGGCTTTATCTTTATTGTTGGAGGATGTATTAATTGAATTAAGATGGGTTTTGCATAACCCTTTGATACCATTTTTTCGGATATAGCGCGTTTCTGCCGCCCATTTTTTTTGTTCTGATAAAGTTTCTTGAATAATTTTCTGGAAGGGATGATTTTGCTGATAAATTAAGTTAATGGATTTTCCTAACACTTCTTTTTTGTGGTAACCAAATAAAGAGGCTGCACCCTGATTCCAATCAATGATGCGCCCCGCTCGATCAATCAGTACGGCGCTTTCGGGAATCGCCTCAAATAATGGTTGTATCGCATCGGTCTGCATCCTTGCTTTCCTTTGATATTCACTGTATATATTTTTTAAATCGCGTTAATAGTATCATATTTTTTTGATAAAGTTCAGGGGTAGTAGATGCGTATTCATATTTTAGGTATTTGCGGCACTTTCATGGCAGGTATTGCACAGATTGCCAAGCAGGCAGGGCATGACGTAGTGGGGTCGGATAAAAATGTCTATCCGCCAATGAGTACGCAATTAGAATCCCAAGGTATACAGTTGTTTAATAGCTTTGACGCACAATATATTGATCCGACAGTCGATTTTGTGATTGTGGGTAATGTCATGACGCGTGGCAATCCAGCCATGGAATTTGTATTAGAAAAAAACCTGCCTTATATGTCAGGACCTGAATGGTTGGCAACGCATATCCTCAAAGACCGATGGGTATTAGCGGTATCGGGTACACATGGTAAAACGACAACTACGAGTTTACTCGCCTGGATATTGGACTATAGCCATAAAAGCCCAGGATTTTTAATTGGAGGTGTGCCAGAAAATTTTGGTATTTCGGCGCGTATAGGCCAAGCACCGTATTTTGTGATTGAGGCAGATGAATATGACAGTGCTTTTTTTGATAAGCGCTCGAAATTTATTCATTACCATCCTAAGACGCTTATTTTAAATAATCTGGAATTTGATCATGCCGATATTTTTTCTGATTTAGAGGCGATTCAGCAGCAATTTCATTATTTAGTTCGTACGGTGCCTGGGAATGGCTTGATTATCCGCCATGCGGAGGATGTGAATTTACAAGCGACATTAGATAAAGGTTGCTGGACGCCTGTTGAAATGTTTGGTGGAGAGGATGCGGTTTGGCGGGCGGACATATTGAAAGCCGATGGGAGTGCTTTTACAGTTTTTCATGAGAATAATCCTATCGGGAATGTGAGCTGGAATTTACTCGGTAAACACAATGTTGAAAACGCGCTTGCAGCTATTGCGGCGGCGCATCATGTAGGTGTTCCAGTCAGCCAGGCGCTAGAAGCATTGCCTTTGTTTAAAAATGTGAAACGGCGCTTAGAAATAAAAGGCGAGAAAAATGGCATAACGGTGTACGACGATTTTGCGCATCATCCTACGGCGATTGCGACCACACTTGCGGGATTGCGTGCTAAAGTCGGTAATAGCGCGCGCATTATTGCTATTTTAGAATTGGGTTCTTATACCATGCGCTCGGGTGTACACAAAGAGGCAATTCAACAGTCTTTAGAGGCAGCAAATAGAGTGATGTGTCAACGTCCAGTGGTTGATAACTGGGGATTAGAAGCTCTTTTAAAAAAATTCCTACAACCGACCAGTTTATTTGAGTGTGTTGATAAGGCGGTAGATGATTTAAGGCAAATACTCAAGCCAGGCGATCATGTGGTAGTCATGAGTAATTCGGGATTTGGTGGGATTCATGAAAAAATATTAGCTGCTATTTCAAGTTAAGAAAGTGTTTAATGTTTTATTTTTTAAAAATTTTTTTTTTATTTTTATTTTTATTATTGTTTTTATTTTTAAGGTTAAAAAGTTATTTCGGGGGGGGGGGCGCCCAGTGAAGTTAGCGCAGCGCAGCAGCATACTAAAAGTGACATGATTACAATTGCTCCCAAGCCACCTGTTACAAGTATTGTAGCGATAGTAAGCATAGTATTAAGGCTCACACCAGTCGCAGAAAGAATAGCCGTTCCGCCTCCCACCACCGCAAAAAGTCCAAAGGACCTCACTAAACATTTTTTTTCATAAGTCCGTACAGCTTCTTCATCGAGGTCATTCTCTACGGTCATTCGTTAATCCTTTATCATCATTGGTCACCAGTAGCAAAAAATTTTATCATGGTTTTATCGCAATAGACAATAGACTCTATAGTATATCCGTTCTAAATACGTTAGAATTCCTCGTTTTACTGGCAGCTTCTAAAACATGCAGAATATTCGTAACTTTTCTATCATTGCTCATATTGATCATGGTAAGTCAACATTAGCTGATCGGTTAATTCAAGTCTGTGGGGGTTTGCAAGCACGCGAAATGTCCGAGCAAGTGCTGGATTCCATGGATTTAGAGCGTGAGCGGGGTATTACGATCAAAGCTCACAGCGTGACTTTAAATTATAAAGCGCTCAATGGCCAAACCTACCAATTAAATTTTATTGACACACCGGGTCATGTGGATTTTTCTTATGAAGTATCGCGTTCACTCGCTGCCTGTGAAGGGGCTTTATTGGTTGTTGATGCAGGGCAGGGGGTGGAGGCGCAAACGGTTGCTGTTTGTTATACCGCTATAGAACAAGGTCTTGAAGTGATTCCGGTTTTGAACAAAATTGATTTACCGCAATCTGATCCTGCACGTGTGATTCATGAAATTGAAGAAATCATTGGCATCAGTGCTCAGAATGCGCTGGGGGTGAGTGCCAAGTTAGGTCTCGGTATTACAGAATTACTTGAAAAAATTATTACAGATATTCCTGCGCCAGAAGGTGATCCGCTTGTGCCTTTGCAAGCGCTGATTATTGATTCCTGGTTTGATAGTTACTTAGGGGTGGTATCGCTGGTGCGTGTTAAAAATGGCACGTTGAGGGTCGGCGAAAAAATGCAAGTGATGTCAACAGGTAGAAATCACGAAGTCACGGGTATTGGTATTTTTACGCCTAAACGTGAATCAACAGGTATTTTAAAAGCGGGGGAAGTAGGTTATGTAGTTGCAGGTATTAAAGAAATTAATGGCGCGCCTGTGGGAGATACGATTACCAATGCAATCAAGCCATCAACGATTTCTTTGCCAGGTTTTAAATTAATTAAACCCCAAGTATACGCAGGATTATTTCCCATTAGTTCGGATGATTTTCCAGCGTTTCGCGAAGCGCTCGCTAAATTACGTTTAAATGACGCGGCTTTATTTTATGAACCTGAATCGTCTGAAGCGCTTGGTTTTGGGTTTCGTTGTGGGTTTTTAGGTATGCTTCACATGGAAATTGTGCAAGAACGGCTGGAGCGCGAATATAATCTTAATTTAATTACGACAGCGCCTACAGTGGTTTATGAAGTCTTAACAACGAAGGGAGAAATATTATCTATTGATAATCCTTTTAAACTGCCTGTGCTGAATGTCATTTCTGAAATTCGTGAACCGATTGTGAAGACGAATATTTTAGTGCCTCAACAATATTTAGGCCAGGTAATGACGTTATGTATCGAGAAGCGAGGCATTCAAAAGCAATTGTTATATTTAGGGAACCAAGTCTCTTTGACTTATGAAATACCCATGAATGAAGTGGTATTAGATTTTTTCGACCGGTTAAAATCTGTGAGTCGTGGGTATGCGTCATTGGATTATAGTTTTTCTTATTTTCAAGCAGCTGATTTAGTGAAGTTGGAATTATTGATTAACGGTGAAAAAGTGGACGCGCTGGCGTTTATCGTGCATTCCGACCAGGCGCAATTTAAAGGCAGGCAATTGACGGAAAAAATGCAAGAATTAATACCGCGACAAATGTATGATGTAGCGATTCAAGCAACGATTGGCGCACATATTATTGCTCGAAGTACAGTGAAAGCGCTACGAAAAAACGTCACAGCAAAATGTTATGGTGGTGATATAACACGTAAAAGAAAATTACTTGAGAAACAAAAAGAAGGAAAAAAACGCATGAAACAAATAGGTAATGTAGAAGTCCCTCAAGAAGCATTTTTAGCAATATTAAAGGTAGATAAAAAATGAATTTTAATTTCGAGTTAATTTTATTTTATGCAGTGATTATCAGTGGCGCTATTGCTTTATTTGACCGTGTTTTTCTTGCGAAAAAACGTAAGCGAGCACATATAAAAAAACTACCTGTGTTGAGTGATTATGCTTACTCATTTTTTCCCGTGTTATTCCTGGTTTTTTTACTGCGTTCATTTTTATATGAACCTTTTCGTATTCCATCAGGTTCATTAAAGCCGACATTAGAAGTAGGTGATTTTATTTTAGTGAATAAATTTGACTATGGAATTCGTTTGCCAGTGACGCATACAAAATTGTATTCCATCGGTGAGCCTAAGCGCGGTGATATTATTGTTTTTCGTTTTCCATTAAACCCTTCTATTGATTTTATAAAACGCGTGATTGGTGTGCCAGGGGATCATATTACTTATACTCATAAAATACTTTATATTAATGGGAAAGAAATACCGCAGCAATTTGTTAAAAAGAGTAGAGTTTTTGATGATAATGGCACGAAGATAGATATGATTGAGAAAGAAGAAAATTTAGAAGGTATCAAACATGCTATTTATCAAACACAAGATGACTTCAATGATAATATCGAGAATATTACTGTACCAAAAGGCCGCTATTTTGTGATGGGTGACAACCGTGATAAGAGTGCGGATAGCCGGTATTGGGGTTTTGTACCAGAAGAAAATATTGTGGGTAAAGCTAATTTAGTTTGGATGAGTTGGGATAAAATACACTATACTATTCGATGGCATCGAATAGGAAAAATGATTATATGAGTCAGGAACTTTGTCAGTCTTTAGGTTATCAATTCAATAATACGAATTTATTAAAAATAGCCTTGACGCATCGCAGCTGTGATGAAACTAACAATGAACGATTAGAATTTTTAGGAGATTCTATTGTTAATTTTGTGGTTGCAGAAGCGTTATATCAGAAGTTCCCTCATGCGCAAGAAGGTGATTTAAGCCGATGGCGTGCGAGCTTGGTCAATCGCGATGCCTTAGGAAAATTAGCTCGCGAGTTAAAAATAGGCCGTTTTATTTTTTTAGGAATAGGTGAATTAAAAAGCGGTGGGAATGAACGGCAGTCTATTTTATCCTGCACGATGGAAGCGCTCATTGGCGCGATTTATTTAGATGGTGGTTTTGCTGTCACACGAGATTGTATTTTTCGCTGGTATAAGAGTACATTGGAATCATTATCCAATGCAGCGAGTCATAAAGACCCTAAAACACAACTGCAAGAATATTTACAAGGGTTACATCAATCATTGCCTGTTTATCAAGTGGAGTCTGCTGAAGGCGCATCACATCGACAAATATTTACAGTAAGTTGTGTGATCGCTAGCCGAAAAGAAAAAATTTTGGGTAGAGGTTCAAGTCGCCGCCGTGCAGAACAGGAAGCAGCTGAAAAAATGCTAGGAATTTTAAAAAATGAAACCTGTTGATCAATTTCATCAGTGCGGTTATGTTGCGATTGTCGGGCGCCCTAATGTCGGGAAGTCTACGTTATTGAATGAATTGATCGGACAAAAAATTAGTATTATTTCACCTAAACCGCAGACAACACGTCATCAAATTTTAGGTATTAAAACAATTGATACTGTGCAGGCGATTTATATTGATACACCGGGATTACATCCCGCAGAACAACGCGCGATGAATCGTTATATGAACCGTTTGGCAAGCTCTGTGATACCTGATGCCAATGTGGTTATTTTTATGATTGAAGCAATGCGTTGGTATGATGAAGATGACGTCATCTTAGAAAAGATTCGACTCTCGAGATCGCCTGTTATTTTAGTTATTAATAAAATTGATTTATTAAAAGATAAAAGTCAGTTGCTGCCCTTGATTGATCGACTCAGCACACAATTTTCTTTTTCGCATATTGTGCCATTGTCCGCGAAAAATCACGATAATATAGCCACTTTAGAAAAACTGGTTCTGCCATTTTTACCAAAAGGGCCGCATCTCTTTCCGATGGTACAAGTGACAGATAAAGATGAGCGTTTTCAAATAACCGAGATTATTCGCGAAAAATTAATTTATGCGACTCTGCAGGAAATTCCTTATAGCACGACTGTTGTGATCGAATCTTTAAAATTAGAAGGCAATCTTTTAACTGTTCATGGCATTATTTGGGTGGAACGTGAAGGACAAAAGCCGATTGTGATTGGCAAAAATGGCGAACGGTTAAAAAAAATCGGTACACAAGCACGTAAAGACATTGAGAAATTACTCAAGAAAAAAGTTTTTTTACGCCTCTGGGTGAAAGTGAAAAGTAACTGGACAGATAATGATAATTTCTTACAAAGTCTGGGGTTTGAGTAGTAGTCATGCGTCATCTGTCTCTCACTAAATGTATTTCCACATGGCAATTCACTGCTTCTGCATATTTTTTTATTGTAGCGAAAGTAGGTGAATGGTTTAACAGGCTGTTTTCGAGCCGTGAGATATTCGATTTATTTGTTCCCATACGCTTGGCAACAGCCTCTTCTGTATCCATTGTATTCAACATAGAATTTTATTTACTTATATCATGTTTTCGTGCCAATACCGCCATCGTTAAGCGATTGATTGAAACAAGCTGTTGCTGCTCGTTACGTATTTCAATGCCCCACACTTGCGTGGATTTCCCTAAGTGATAAGGTGTTGCTGTGGCAATCACATACGCATCGCGTGCTGCGCGAATGTGATTGGTGTTAATATCAAGCCCAACGCAATAATAATGCTTTTGGTCTACGCAAAAATTAGCGGCTGTGCTGCCGACTGTTTCTGCGAGTACACACGATGCGCCGCCATGCATGATGCCTAAGGGTTGTCTTGTGCGTTGATCTACAGGCATACGTGCCGCTAAATAATCATCGCCTATCTCTGTAAATTCAATGCCGAGATGTTCCACCATCGTATTTTTACTACGTGTTTCAATCAGCGCTAAACTAATTTCTGTTTGCCAAATTTTCATTATGTCCTCTCATGTTATTTTAATACAACGTAACCATACTAATAATTGCCGATAACTGACCCTATCCATTGCATCACGAAAAAGTATACACGATTTATTTTTTTGTTCACGCGGGATAAAAAAACGTAATAAGCAGAGAGAAGTCGTCACTGTGCTGTCGGCTCTTATTTTTCCTTCAATAAAATGCTTTCGGTTATATAAACGACATACACCCTCTGCTAGCAGTTGTAATTTCAGAATAGAGTGAGCATCGCACATGAATCCATAGACCCAAAAGATCCGGCTGCTATAGAGGATTGTTGGAATCATCAATAATATTTTATTCCAGATGCTAAGAGGGAGCGTTAAAATAATTCCAATGCTTATAGTAAATATAAGCGTTATTAAAGTAATAAATTGCTTAGAGGGTTTAATGATGATGTCTATATTTTGCATGGTCACGTATTTTCTGGATGAGGGGTATAAAAGACTGATCTGAGGTGACTGCTTTGCCTGTTAACCATAAAAATAAATCTTGATCTGAAGCATCTAATAACTGTATAAACAGCGCTTGTTCGCTGTCAGACAATAGTAGAAACGCTTCTTCCAAGAAATTTCCTAATAATACATCCAGTTCTAACATCCCACGTCTGCAAGCCCAACGTAAACGTGGCGGAATTATTTTACTCATCAAATATCCTTTCTTAAAATCGTTGCTATACTTAAATCAAGAAATGTGATCATTAAAAAACACTTTATTTACAAAAGGTTACTAAAAAACAGTGGTGAGGTGACAATGAAACTCATTTTTTCAGATTCTAAACAAGAATTTTTAAAGGCTCTCTATCCATTGTATAGGATTGCATGGATTGATCGTTTTATCAAGAACCTCCAACAGCCGCAGGTGAATATGCCTACTGGCGAGAATGCTTCTACTGAAAAATTTATATTAAGCCTGGGGATTTGTTTTTGTTTATTTGCGAAAAACAAGCCTGCTCTTATGAGAGACGGAAGGGTTTTAAAAGAATATGTTAATAAATATGCGGCAAAAATACCTGATACAGAAGTGCCCTTGGTGCAAGCTAAGTTATTTGAATTAATCAATAAAATTTCTAAATAATTATTTATCTCTTCCACTTAATATTACATCCCACACTGGGCTTCTGGTTTTCTTCTATAGGTTTTTTGGCCATCAACTGATCCAATGCCAGGCTCAAATCTTTTCCTGTAACAGGACGATTATTCCCTGGTGTTGCATCATCAAACCGTCCACGATAAACACACTTGAGATGCGAATCAAAAATGTAAAAATCAGGTGTGCAAGCGGCTTGATAGGCTTTAGCGATTTCTTGTGTTTCATCAAAAAGATAAGGAAAAGTATACGGGTGTTTTTGAGCTTCTTGTCGCATCTTTTCTGGGCTGTCTTCCGGATAATTTTTACTATCATTTGAACTGATTGCAATAAAACTTATTCCTTTTTTTTCATAACTTGCAATGACTTCAAGCAATTTTTTTTGGATATATTTCACATAAGGGCAGTGGTTGCAAATAAACATAATGACTGTTGCGATAGCTGATTTTTGCGTTTGCAGCGATATTTGTTTTCCTGTGCGTGTATCGGGTAGTGTAAAATCAGGCGCTGGGGTGCCAAGCGGCAGCATGTTAGAGGGAGTTTCAGCCATAGGTATGTCCTTATTGACAAAGTTTTTTATCTTATACTTTATTTTTAGTTTTTTAACCAATAAAATTTTGTCTTACTCTAAAAATAGTTTATTCTACAGATATTCAGAAAAATGGGAAAATTCGATGGATAAGCAAAAAATTATCAAGAGATTAAGTCTTTTAATTGTCACTATATGGGCCATCAGTGATGCCCTGGCGGGCGGTTTTCAACTCTGGAGCCAGGACGGCAGCAGCATTGGTAATTACCATGCAGGCCGTGCTGCTATTGCTGAAGATGCGAGCACTAATTTTTATAATCCTGCAGGACTTATCCGAATTCACAACCAGCAATTATTAGTCGGTTGGACTCCCCTGACAACGGATATTCGGTTTCGTGGAACGGTTGCAACCAATACACTTGGCACAGGCCCACAGCCTGTGACAGCGCAAGGCGGCACTTTTTATTTTCTTCCCAATGTGCATTATGCAGCGCCACTGGCTGATAATTTAGTATTCGGATTGAGTGTGATGGCGCCTTTCGGTGCAGAAACAAATTATGGGTTAAATACGAATGCTCGTTATACGGCAGCGTTGTCTTCTATTTATGTGATTGACGCCGCGCCTTCCCTCGGGTTTGCCTATAACAATAAAGTATCCGTTGGTTTTGGTATGGACATAGAAAAAGCGTATGGTGAATTGAGTTTTATGACAGGATCAGCAAACCCAGCGTTAGCGACATGGAATAAAAATACAGGTTCCAGTTATGGCTATGGTTATCATGCAGGTGTGCTGTATCAGCCTTCAGACCAGACGCGCATAGGATTTAATTATCTATCTCAAGTGATACACCATTTACATGGAGGAAGCAGCCGTTTTTCGGGGCCATTAGCTAATAATGAGGCAGGCGGTCTTCAATACGTGAATAACCTTAATATTAATATGGCGTTACCGCCCACGACAACCCTCAGTGTTTTTCATGCCATGAATGCTGCCTGGGATGTGATGGGCACAGTGATCTATACACAATGGAATTTGCTTAATCAAATAAAAGTGCAGAATATGACAGGCATCAGTGGCGGCGCTAGCAGTAATAATATTACGATGATTATTCCAGAAAATTATCGTAACACATGGAATTATTCACTCGGCGCTAATTATCATGTCAATGAACAATGGTTTATCCGTACAGGCATAGGCTATGATGAAACCCCATCGAATAACCAATACCGTAATTTGCAACTCCCAGACAGTAATCAAGGGGCGATTGCATTGGGTACACATTTTCAAGCAACAAAAACTATCGGGTTTGATTTAGATTGGACACATTCCTTTGCGATGAATACACGCATTCATAACCTTTCACAGGCGTCAGGGGACCAAGTGACAGTCACCAATGGTTCTGTTCAGAGCAGTGCAGATGTATATGGCTTCGAAATGAAATGGGATATTGTCTAATGAAAAAAATTAAAAATATTTATATTGCCTTATTCGCTTTATTTTTAGCAGATCACGCAATGGCTGGCAATCGATCTGGTGCGACTACACTCACTTTAGCAACAGCGTATTATCATTTCTCTTCCCAACGGCATTTGGATAACACCACATTACCTAATATTGCTTTAGCGTATGATTTTACAGATCGCTGGGCATTGGAAGGCGGAGTAGGGGTGGTGAATACCAATCAAAAACCTGTGCTGGGTGGTCTAGGCGTACATGGATTTTTATATACAATTGATGGTATTTACCGTTTTCAGCCTCACACTTCGTGGGAACCCTATTTGATCGCAGGTGTGGGTATGTTAGCGATGCGACAGAATAACTTGGATAATAACCATCAGGGTAATATCAATGCGGGCGTAGGCACGCAAGTATTTTTTGGTGAGATGATTGCATTACGGGGTGAAGTGCGTGATCTCTATACAACCACAGGTAGAAATGATTATATGATTAATTTTGGTGTTAGCTTCTTGATTTGAAGAGAATGGAGAAGATACTAACTTAAATCAAATCCTATCTCACGTTTTTTGTTCCCTTCATTATCAATTACATCGAGAGCTTTTAATATTTTAAATGTTCTATTTCTGCATCCCCAAAAAGTGAATTTTTTTGCATGAGCAAATATTTGATCAGGAGTAAGCGCATTTAAGTTCTTATTTTTCAGCTTTTCTGTGATTGATTTATTTAAGGAACGACTCCTATGGAATGAGCTTCCTCCTAATAAGTTGGATCTTTTAAATAATAAACCACTTTTTTCAAAAGACTCTTGGTATATCTTTAAAAACAACTCTAATGGAATGGATGATGAAGGATTAATATATGATGAATATTCGTCCATTAAGGCTAAAGCTTTTGGCGTTCTCCTAGTAGGGTTTTTTGTGGGGCACTGCCATTGAAAAGTATACAGATTTGTGATTCTTTCATCGGAACTATAGTATCTATTATTATCAGACTGCCATGATGTTTTAAAGATTCCAGATTGCCCTTCACGTAAAGCGGTATATATTTTTTTACACAGAGCAAGTTTCTTTCTATTTTCAAAATTTTTCCAGGCATCAGGAGGTAGAAGATATTCTTTTAGCTTTATTATCAGACAGCCTGGTATTTTTTTCTGTTGTTCCTGAAATACTAGTAAACCAAGCCTATCTGTATGGATAGTTTTTATTCTTTCTAATGCTCGGTGGTAACTCACCAAGGAAAGCGGATTTTTATAAAATTTTTGATGATATCTCCCAGTGTTATGCCAGTTTGGGCAAAGAGTATTAGGAGGAGCGGCAGCTAACCCGTCCTCGTTGTTGCAGAGAGTAACATCTGTTCCTGCAAGAAGTAGCAATAGCGTGATTTCATCATCGTGATAAGCGCCCCGAAGATTCAAGTAATAAATTTTGACGTCACTTCTAGCTATCCCAATAAGATCTATTATAGGAAAATTGATCTCTTTGGATTCATTTGGGTAAGGGTTTTCTTCTCTCAGTTGCTTTTTTGCTTTTGCAATTGAATCAGGAGTGTTCTTATATAAGAGAGACCAAAGATCAGAAGGCATTATGTTTTGTTCTTCTCCTTCATTAAAAAGAAATTGAAAAAATTATACATAAATTTTTTATCTCAGGCTAGCGAAATCAGTCATGTTTCTTCAACCTCTTGATTTAATAGGGAGAAAATTTCTTTCTGTAGGTCCTGTATAAAGTTGTCGTGGCCGACCTAGGCGATAAGGGCTGCTAATCATTTCATTCCAATGAGCAATCCAGCCAATTGTTCTGGCAAGCGCAAAAATAACGGTAAACATATTGGTTGGGATGCCAATAGCGCTTAATGTAATCCCTGAATAAAAATCTACATTGGGATAGAGTTTTCGTTGTATAAAATAATCGTCTTCTAATGCAATTTTTTCTAATTCCATTGCCAATTTAAAAAAAGGATCATTGCGTACGCCAACGGCTTCCAGAACTTCATAACAAGTTTGCCGCATGACTTTAGCGCGAGGGTCATAATTTTTATAAACACGATGGCCAAAGCCCATTAAACGGAAAGGATCATTGGGGTCTTTAGCGCGAGCGATATATTTACTAATCTGCGACACATCACCAATTTCATGGAGCATAGTGAGCGCGGCTTCATTAGCACCGCCATGTGCAGGACCCCAAAGCGCTGCAATCCCTGCAGAAATACAAACAAAAGGATTAGCACCTGTCGAGCCTGCCAAACGTACAGTCGATGTCGAGGCATTTTGTTCGTGATCGGCATGCAAAGTAAAAATTTTATCAAGTGCTTTCACTAAGACAGGATCGGGTGTGGTCTCTTCGCTCGGTGTTGCAAACATCATCTGTAAAAAATTTTCTGCATAAGACATACGGTTTTGGGGCGGCATAAAAGGCTGACCAATCGAATATTTATAACACATGGCTGCGATGGTTGGCATTTTGGCAATTAAACGCAATGCTGAGCTAGCGCGGTGTTCGGGATTTTTAATATCCAGCGAATCATGATAAAAAGCAGATAATGCGCCAACGACCCCGACCATAATTGACATGGGATGTGCATCGCGGCGAAAACCATTAAAGAAATTGCGAATTTGCTCGTGAACCATAGTATGACGATTGATTGTGTGACAAAATTCAGTATAGTGTGCGCTATCAGGCAATTCGCCATTCAATAATAAATAGCAGACTTCCAGAAAATTGGACTGTGTTGCTAGTTGGTCAATCGGATAACCTCGATATAATAAAATACCTTTCTTGCCATCAATAAAAGTAATTTTAGATTCACAAGCCGCCGTTGAGCAAAAGCCAGGATCATAAGTAAAATAACCTGCGTCCACTAATTTGCTGACATCAATCACATCTGAACCCAGCGTGCCTGAGAGTACATCAAACTCGGCTATTGGGGTACCATTAATGCTTAAATTCGCCTTTTGAGCAGCCATGCAGTTTCTCCACTTCTATCATATCTCAACTATAAAGAAGTCATTTGCGGGTTGCAAGATCAATTATCCCAATTAAGTGTGCCACCTGTTTGGTATTCTGTCACACGCGTCTCAAAGAAATTTTTCTCTTTCTTCAGATCCATGATTTCACTCATCCATGGGAAAGGGTTTGTAGCGCCTGGATACTGTTGTGGCAAACCAATTTGCACACAACGGCGGTTTGCAATAAATTCCAAATATTCTTTGAACATAGTAGCGTTCATGCCTAAAACACCGCGCGGTATGGTATCAATAGCATAGGTGTATTCCATTTCCACACCGCTCTGAATCATATTAATGGCTTCTTGTTTGAAAGCGTCTGTCCATAAATGCGGGTTTTCAATTTTAATCTGGTTAATCACATCAATGCCAAAGTTCAAGTGCATGGATTCATCGCGTAAAATATATTGTAATTGCTCAGCCGTGCCTGTCATTTTATTGCGACGACCCATGGATAAAATTTGCGTGAATCCGACATAAAAGAAAATACCTTCAAAAATGACATAAAATGCAATTAAATCACGCAGCAATCGTTGGTCATTTTCAGGTGTGCCTGTGTGAAAGTTGGGATCTGATAAGCTTTGGGTATAAGGCAAAGACCAAGCCGCTTTGCGTGCGACAGCAGGCACTTCATGATACATATTAAATACCTCAGCTTCATCCATCCCCAGGCTTTCAATGACGTGTTGATAAGCATGCGTATGTAATGCTTCTTCAAATGCCTGGCGCAGTAAATATTGACGGCATTCTGGGTTAGTAATATGTCTATACACAGCCAGCACAAGATTATTTGCGACTAGAGAATCAGCCGTTGCAAAAAACCCTAAATTACGTTTGATAATCAGGCGCTCATCTTCTGTTAAACCATTTGGACTTTTCCAAAGCGCAATATCGGCTGACATATTAATTTCATTTGGCATCCAGTGATTCGCGCAAGCATCTAAATATTTTTGCCACGCCCATTTATATTTAAAAGGCACAAGCTGATTGAGATCTGCATAGCAATTAATAATACGCTTATCATCCACACGGATGCGAGCAGCCCCTATTTCAAAAAGCTCCAGACCAGTGGCACCCCCTGTTGGAGTAGAAGTATTTTTTCCGATATGTTCCATTTTAATTCTCCAATCTGTTTACTGACAAGCTTCACAAGTGGGGTCAGTGATCAAACAGGATTTCGGCTCTGTTTGTACTGCATTAAGGGTCCCATCATGAATAGTTGATTTTTCTGTATTCGTTGCGCCTAAGCTGCGTAGATAATAAGTTGTTTTAAGACCGCGCCGCCAGGCAAGGCGATAGAGTTGATCTAGCTTTTTGCCTGAAGGTGCCGCCATATATAAATTTAATGATTGCGCTTGATCAATCCACTTTTGTCGTCTGGATGCAGCATCCACTAACCAGATAGGATCAATTTCAAAAGCCGTTGCATATCGTTGTTTGATTTCATTGGGAATACGGCTGATTTCAGTCACACTACCATTATAGTATTTTAAATCATTCACCATGACATCATCCCATAACCCTATTTTTTTGAGATCAGTAACTAAATAAGGATTAATGACAGTAAATTCACCTGACAAATTCGATTTCACAAATAAGTTTTGATAAGTGGGTTCAATAGATTGAGAGACCCCACAGATATTCGCAATTGTCGCAGTGGGCGCAATAGCCATTACATTTGAGTTACGCATACCCGATTGTTTGACACGCTCACGCAGCGTATTCCAATCGAGTGTCTGAGAGCGATCTTGTTCCAAATATTCTCCTCGATTTTTTTGTAAAAGTTCAATAGAGTCTATCGGTAAAATACCCTGGCTCCATAATGAACCTTCATAAGAAGAATAGGTCCCTCGTTCTTTTGCTAAAAGGTTCGATGCTTCAATCGCATAATAACTAATAGATTCCATAAAACGATCTGCAAATTCAAGCGCTGCAGGTGAAGTGTAGGGGATACCTAATTGATAAAGTGCATCTTGAAAAGCCATTATTCCTAGACCAATGGGTCTGTGCTTTAAATTAGAGTGACGCGCTTGTGGCACCGCGTAATAATTAATATCAATCACGTTGTCGAGCATACGAATAGCCGTATGCACAGTGCGGCGTAATTTTTCTTGATCCAAGCCGCTCTCGGTTATATGCGCAGCAAGATTAATACTGCCCAGGTTGCAAACCGCGATTTCATCCTGAGATGTATTTAATGTGATTTCGGTGCATAGATTAGAACTGTGTACTACACCTACATGTTGTTGCGGTGATCGTAGATTACAAGGATCTTTGAACGTAATCCAAGGATGACCTGTTTCAAAGAGCATACCAAGCATTTTGCGCCATAAATTGACCGCGGGTATTGTTTTGAAATTACGGATTTCACCACGCGCCGCTTTTGCTTCATAAGCCGTATATTTATCTTCAAATACTTTGCCATAAGAATCATGCAAGTCAGGCACTTCATCCGGTGAGAAGAGCGTCCACTCTTTTTGTTCATGTACCCGCTTCATAAACAAATCAGGTATCCAATTCGCCGTATTCATATCATGTGTACGGCGACGTTCATCCCCTGTGTTTTTACGTAGTTCTAAAAATTCTTCAATATCTTTATGCCACGTTTCTAAATAGGAGCAGAGCGCGCCTTTACGTTTTCCGCCTTGATTCACAGCAATAGTTGCTGAATTGGCGACACTTAAAAATGGCACGACACCAGAAGATTTACCGTTGGTGCCGATGATATCTGCATCCTCCGCCCGTACTTGTGTCCAGCTACCGCCCAAGCCGCCTGCGTATTTAGACAATTTAGCATTGTCTTTGAGCGCCGAAAAAATACCATCTAAATCATCAGGTACAGTAAAGAGAAAACAGCTTGATAATTGCGGGTATCGCGTACCTGAATTAAATAATGTAGGTGTGGAACTCATAAAATCAAACGAAGACAGTGAATGATAAAATTCAATAGCGCGTTTTTCTTTTTCGGGTTCATTGAGCGCAAGACCCATAGCCACGCGCATAAAAAACACTTGTGGTAATTCAAAACGCGTCTTATTGCTGTGAATAAAATAACGGTCATAGAGCGTTTGTAATCCAAGATAATTAAATTGTAAATCACGTTCGGGCTTAATGGCAGCGCTCAATTGGGTTAAATCATACGATTTTAATTTTTCATCTAATAATTTCAGCGTGACACCGCGCTCAATATAGGCTTTGAGATACCTATCATACAGTGAGTGCATTTCTTCAAAGGTTGCTTTATCTCTAATATCCAAAAAAGTGAGCGCTTCACTTCGCAAGTCATCGAGTAATAAACGCGCGGCGACATAACTATAATTCGGTTCTTTTTCGATTAACACACGTGTTGACATGATGAGTGCTTTACTGACTTGGTTGACAGGGATTTTGTCAAAAAGATTCCGTTTCGTATCTTCAATAATCGAATCAGGAGAAACATCAGTTAAACCCACGCAAGCACTGCTGACAACTTTTTTAAGTCGATTAATATCCAGAGGGACTATTTTGCCATCGTCTAACGTGACGGATAACACGGATTCAGTATGGCTGGCGTTACTTGCCTCTTGCTCGCGAACTTTGCGACGCTCTTCGCGATACAGCACATACGCACGAGCGACCTTGTGTTCTTCAGTACGCATCAAGAGCAATTCAACCTGATCTTGAATATCTTCAATATGAATGGTTCCACCGCTCGACAAGCGGTGATGAAATGTTTCAGAAATTTTATTCGCGAGTTCATTAACAGAGTGATGGATTCGGGCAGAGCCTATCGCCTGACTGCCTTCGACAGCCAGAAAAGCCTTGGTGAGTGCAATAGCAATTTTATTGGCATCAAAAGGCGTTAAAGTACCGTTACGACGAATCACTTTGAGGTCGCCAGGTGATGTTGCTGTAATGTCAGCCGGGGGCGCGGTATTTTTATTTAAATTTGAATGAGTGGCGCGTTCTTTTACTGTTGTCATTTCTGTTTCTCCCGAGCGTGAGTAAATAGATGTTAAGTACTTATACTATATAGGGCTTTTTGCATAAAACACAATATATAGACATTTTTTTATGAATAAACACAAGATACTGTATATTTTTCATTAAAGCAAGAGGATAAGATGTGAATTAACTGTGGATATTTTGTGGATATGACATGAATTTTTGATAGCTCTACGAAATTAATTTATGCTTGGCTGTATTTTTATTCGAATAGGCTATATTAATATTAATTGCCCAATCTTTAATTGAGGTCATAAAAATGTATTTTGGAGGAAATGGAGATCAGGAGACGGTCTTTTCTGGAACAGTAATGCCACAAACAAGACAGTGGAGTTTGTTTCATGCAAACGCAGAAAAGAAGAATTTAGAAAGCAAACTATATGTATGCCTTGTACTGACGTTCTGTAGTGAGATCGGTATTGTTTATCTCGGTATGGCAGGTACTGCGGCTGTTTGTGTTCCAATTTTGTTTTTAATAGTGAGCATTTACTATTGTGCGGAGCTTTATGGTAAGGATCAAGAGATTGCGATGCTGAATAATTCTAATCCCGGTCTTTGATTCCATCGCGAGAATACTCATCACTTTTCAGAAATAGCAGAGCCTGTCGTTCCAGTGCATGTCAACAATTTTAAAGAAAGATGTTGTCGAAATGATTAACATGCCCAGGAACGGTACGCTGTATTTCTATGGGTGGTTAATGGAAAGATTACGTGAAGTACTATTATTGCTTTGATCTTCATCAAAATTAGGAAAATAATAAAGGGATAAATTCATTTTTTTTTAAATGATCTATCCCTCTAAAAGTTTAACTTAACTATAGAGCAGGGTTAGAGCCTTCTCCATACAACGCAAGACCATCACCATGGCCTTCTACACAATCAAGTTGGAAACTTTGCTCATCAACGCCAGACACAGTAATGACGACTTGTCCGTTTTGAACGCCGTCACGCTCTGTTTCAAAGTAGTATTTATCAAATACTGATAATGGCTGATTGTCAATGTGGCCTTTTGTGCCAACATACGGCTGGCCCGCATCAGCTCCTCTTAGTAAAATATTTTGAGTATCAAATTTTACTTGAGCATCTTTAAAGATTTGTTTGAAGCTATCCGTTTTTGATTGTTCTGCTACAGTGCAGTGAAATGAACGATGATCAACTGTTGTTTTGTACTCACCGGCAAAAGCGGTAGCACATATAGCTGGCAAAATTGCAGCTAATATCAATTTATTCTTTCTCATGTTGGTTATCTCCATACAGTTAAATTAAAATTGACTAAAAATTGCCTATTTACGTAAACTATTATACCCATAATTTTTAGAAAATCTAGTTTTAAAAATTATTTTTATTAATGACTAGATAAAACTGATGTAACTTTTCAACCTGCGGGTATAATTCTGCGGGGGTGCGGTGGTGATTGTCAATAATATCATCAGCCGCAGCTACGCGTTGTTCACGGGTGACTTGCGTCTGCATAATCGCTTTAATTTCTTTTTCAGATAAATGATCGCGTGTGATGCAGCGTGCAATTTGTTGTTCTTCAGGGGTGTCTATCACTAATATACGTTGAATGAGTGGATTGGGTTTAGTTTCTAATAGCAAAGGGATAACGGCGATACAATAGGGTGAACGTGCGGCTGAAATCAATCGCTGCATTTCAGCGCGAATAAGTGGATGAAGCAATTGCTCAAGCCATTGGCGTTTAAGGGGGTCAGTAAAAATGATTTTACGTAATTGCGCGCGATCTAAATTTTTATTCGGTAATAAGATACTCTCGCCGAATGTCTCCACTATTTTATCAAAACAAATTTGCCCAGGGCGGGTGATGTCATGGGCAATGTAATCTGCATCAATAATAGTGATGCCTTTTTTTTTAAATAAATCAGCAACGGTGGATTTTCCACTCCCAATGCCACCTGTTAAGCCAATAGTGAGCATATTAAGACAGGATAAAATAACGTAAATAGAGATGAAGGATATCTCCACCCCATATCAGGCTAATCCAACCTGCAAAAGCAAGATAAGGCCCGAAAGGTAATGGCGTGCTTTTAGATTGGTGTTTAATAATGAGGTGGGTTAAACCAAAAATCATGCCAATCCCGGAGGCGAGTAAAATAATAATCGGTAATTGTTGCCAGCCAAGACAAGCACCCAGTGCCGCTAAAAACTTATAATCACCTTGTCCCATACCTATTTTTCCAGTGATCAGTTTAAATAGCCATTGCGTTACTGCAAAGACAATATAGCCTGCTGCCGCACCGATAATGGCATCATGAGAAGACGTAAAAAGAGAGAAAATGCTTGCTAATAATCCTACCCACAATAATGTTAATGTTAATTCATCGGGTAGTAATTGGTAATCTAAATCAATAAAAGTCAGGCTGATGACTATCCAAGTCAGCAATAGCGCAACAACTGTTTGCCAAGTTACCCCAAAACGCCAAGCCACATAGACTGATGCGAAACAGCAGAGTAATTCGACTAACGGGTAACGAATAGAAATAGCAACTTTGCAATAAGCACATTTTCCACGCAATACTAAATAGCTAAGAATAGGGATATTGTGCCAAGGTTTAAGCTTATTTTTGCATTGAATGCAATGCGAGGAAGGTAAAGATAAAGATAATGAATGTGTCTCTACACTGGGTTTTTGTGGTTTTAAGCTCAAATAGCGTCTACACTCTTCATGCCAGTCTTCTTGAATCATGCGTGGTAAGCGATAGATAACGACATTTAAAAAGCTACCGATAAGTAATCCCAGAAGAGCCACGAGAACAAGAAAAATACTTGGGTTTTCAGTTAAAAATTGAATTATATCCATTATAGTATATTTCCTAGCTTAAAAATGGGTAGATACATGGCAATGACTAGCCCGCCGATTAAAACACCAAGAATAACGATAATTAAGGGTTCAGTCAAAGACCCTACATGCGATATCCATTGGTCAATATCATTTTCGTATATATCAGCTATTTTTTCTAACATTTTATCTAGCATGCTTGATTCTTCACCAATTTTGACCATCTGCACTAAGAGAGGGGGAAAATGCATACATTTACGCATGGCTTGATGCAACTGTTGTCCTTTAGTGATTTGTGCGCGCAGTTTTAAAATAGCGGCGCTGTAAATACGACTCCCTGTTGTGCTGGCGATAGTAGGAAGACTTTCGCTAATAGGAACGCCTGCGGCAAATGTTGTCGCGAGGCTACGACTAAATCGGGCAAGAATTATTTTAGTATATAACTGGTTAACAGAAGGTATATTAAGAATAAACGATTCAGTGGCAGACTGTAATTTTATGGAATATGGATAGCGATACCAAAATAATATCACCCCTAAAATAGGAAATAAGAGTAACCAAAAATACTGACACAGTAGATGTGATAAGTGAATGACTCCATTGGTAAAAGCAGGCAATGCGCTGTGCATGCTTTGAAATAATTCAGCAAAACGAGGGATGACAACTACGAGCATAATGATGCTTGTTACAAGGGAGACTAATAGGATAATACACGGATAAAATAAGGCTTGTTTGAGTTTATTTTTAATCATCAGCATCTTTTCTTTATGGAGAGCAATACGCTGGAGCATTGTAACTAACGTACCTGATTCCTCTCCTACACGAATAAGGTGACAGCTTAAGGAGTCAAAATAACGAGGGAATTTACTTAAACACTGTGCGAGTGTATGCCCCGCCGCAATTTCGTGCGCTATTGTTGTCATTAAAATATGTAAGGGCTTATTATTCTTACCCTCACGTAAAATATTCAAGCTATTCATAAGGGGGATATCTGCTTGTATTAATGTAGCGAGTTGGCGAAAAAAAAGAGTGATTTGTGTTTTGGAAATAGGTGGGTGGAATAGATTTTTTATTTTCATGTAGGTATGACTCTATTGATCTCCTTAAGACATGTGATGCTTTGCTTAACCTTATCTATGCCAGCTTCGTAGAGTGTTGGAAAACCTTCGTTTTGAATATGTCGGCGAAGTGCAGAGAGACTGGCTTGCATTAAAATAAGCTCGGCAATTTTTTCTGTGATGGGGAGAAACTCATAAACACCTGTTCTGCCAAGATACCCTTGTATGCAATGCGGACAATTTTTTTGTTGTTGGCAGTGCGTGCAGAGTTTTCGTACTAAACGTTGTGCAATAATCAATGAAACGCAATTGGCAATATCACAAGCGGTGATGCCTAACGCAGCTAAGCGTATTAGCGTGTCAATAGCACTGTTTGTGTGTAACGTAGCCAAAACTAAGTGGCCTGTTTGTGCTGCTTGAATTGCAAGCATAGCTGTTTCTTTATCACGAATTTCGCCTATCATTAAAATATCAGGGTCTTGGCGTAATACTGTGCGTAATATCGTTGAGAAATCGAGACCGATTTTAGGATTAATATTAATTTGATTGATCCCTGGTAATTGAATTTCAATAGGGTCTTCAATCGTTGAAATATTTTTTTCAATAGAATTTAGATAGCTAATAGCAGAGTAGAGCGTGATGGTTTTACCACTGCCTGTGGGTCCTGTGACTAAGATCATACCTTGGGGTTTCTTGAGGTGTGCGATTAATATATTTTTTTGTATTTCATTGAGTCCAAGTTCTGAGAATGCAAGTAAAATAGAATGAGAATTTAATAAACGCAAAACAATTTTTTCACCAAATAAGGTAGGGCATGTATTGATGCGAATATCCATGGCATACAATTGAAAATGACCATCTTGCGGTAAACGCCGTTCAGTGATATCTAATTGCGCCATGACTTTTAACTGTGTGATGAAACGTGAGGCTAAGGGAGTCGGTATATTGGCTGTTTCATATAATAACCCATCACAGCGATAACGAATTCGGCAAGCATCTGCAAACGGTTCAATATGGATGTCGGATGCCGCCTGGTGGATGGCATCTTGAATAATATAATCTACTAAATCTTCGCGCGTTAAATAACTGGCCGAGTTTGTAGGGGGTGGGTAACTATAAGGTTTTGTCATGATCGTTCAGTTAAGTATTACATAACCCTGCTTTAAGACATGTTCCACTGATGGACCATAGACTGCCATCTGCATTGGGCTTAAGAATTAAAGTGACATTGCCAGCCATTTTTGTTGCGGCGGCTGTGATAATGGCATTGTTAACAGTGAGGCTTGCTAAATTATTTGTCGCGGGTGGCGCAGGGGGAATACCATGCACGCCAGTGGTTAATTCAGATGCCTCAACGCCTTGTTGTAGTGCTAATGATATAGCTGTTTTAAAGGGCGCCGTGGCTGCTATGACTTCCGCGAACCGTGCGCGTTTCACATAATCTTTATAAGATGGAATGGCCATTGCTGCTAAAATACCAATAATGGTAACGACAATCATAAGTTCGATTAAAGAAAATCCGCTTAAATTTTTTTTTTGCACACTATACCTCCCTGATGAACGGTTTATAAAATTAGGTGAAATGATAAACGAGCTTGTAACGATTACGATTGAATTGAAAGAATAAAGCAGAAACAATTTATAGCTGATTTCCTGAATGAATGCAATTTATTTGAATAAAATGTGAGGTGGCATTTTATATATAGACTAGGAACAAGTTTTTACTATGTCCCCACCACCCAACTAATCCGAGAATGTTCATTTAACTGTGTCATTCCCACGAAAGCTTGTCATTCCCGCGAAGGCGGGAACCCATTTTGACATGCAACTAAACC